>PLEA01000391.1 GCA_003136335.1 Acidobacteriaceae bacterium
GTTACGGCCTGGTCGGGCGACATCAACTCGGATTGGCTTAGCTTCCGGCGGCAGGTTCCGGCAGGTTTGAATTTCGCGCTTTCAGGAATTCCTTATTGGACCACGGACATCGGCGGATTCGTCTTCGGAAGTCCCACTGATCCGGCGTTCCGCGAACTGTTCATTCGCTGGTTTCAGTACGGCACATTTAATCCCATCCTGCGGGTTCACGGCACGCGTCATCCCGATGAGAACGAATTGTGGTCCTATGGTCCGGATGCGCAGACGATTCTGGTGAACTTCGATCGCCTGCGCTATCGCATGCTGCCTTACATTTACTCGCTGGCGTGGAAGACAACCAGTGAAGCCTACACTCCGATGCGGCCGCTGGTGATGGACTTCCGCACCGATCCTCGCGCCCAAAATGTTGGAGACCAATTCATGTACGGTCCGGCATTCCTGGTGAATCCCGTGACTGATCCTGCCGCTACGAGCCGGCAGCTCTATTTGCCCGACACCAAGTGGTACGACTTCTGGACGGGATCCGTGGTCGAAGGAGGGCGAACCATCAACGCCATCGCTCCCTTGGATCGTCTGCCTTTGTACGTCCGCGCGGGATCCATTCTTCCTCTGGGGCCGGACGAAGAATGGTCCACGGAGAAACCTGCCGACCCGATCGAACTCCGCATCTACCGCGGCGCGAACGGGGATTTCACTCTCTACGAGGATGAAAACGACAACTACGACTACGAAAAGGGTGCCTACGCGACCATTCCATTGCACTGGGACGACGCGGCGCACACTTTAACCATCGGCGATCGCAAAGGACAGTTTCCGGGCATGCTGGAAAGCCGCGCGTTCCGCGTAGTCTTCGTAAGCGAGAACCACGGAGTCGGAGTAAGTCCAGCGGATGAGGCGGACAGAGTCGTGCAATACGCTGGAAAACAGATCACGGTAACTCAGAATCAACGGTGAGTAGCTTTACTTACCCGGGCCCTGCGCCTGCTGTTTTGCGGTGAGGCTCTCCACAATCTGTCGCTCTTTCGCTCCCTCCTCAGGACGGTGAAGGCGATAGTACAAGGTTGCCAGTTCGACGTGCGGTTCGAGCCAATCCGGATCGTCTTTGACCAACAGCTCCAACTCTCGTGTCGCGGTTTCGTAATCTCCCGACGTGCTCTTCAGCATCGCCGCTTCATAGCGAGCCATCGAGTCCGAAGGCTTGAGCCGCAGCGCACGATCCAGGTAAGCCTTGGCCTCGTCAACGTCGCGGCGCTTGTAGAGCATAGCTCCCAGATAAAGATTGGCCTCAAAGTCGTCAGGGTTAGCTTTCAGCGCCTCGCGAAAAGCGGGTTCGGCGGCTTTCACATCGCCGGTCTTGTCTCTCGCTGTCCCGACCAGCGTGTAGAGTCCGGGAAGCGCAGGTTTGAGGCGAAGCGCCTGCTCGAGGTCCTGGCGTGCCTGTTCATATTCATTCAGTTGCAGGAGCGTCGCCCCGGCTATCATGTAGGCGTCGGCGGCGGAACCGGCCTTGGCGACTTTTTCCATGCGAGCCACGCCTTCACGCCTTCTGCCTTGGGTGTTGATCAGCGCGGATCCCAGCACGTATTCAAAATCCATGTTCTGCGAGTATTTGCTCTCCAGGGGCTCCAGCAAGTTAAGGGCGGCCTCGGGCTTACCCGTCCGCAGATCGCTATCTCCCAAGAGGATGACAACCTGCAATGCATTCGGTTGCGCGTCGTGCAGAATCTCGAACTGCTCGCGGGCATTTTCGAAGTCTCCCTTCTTGTAGTAGGCAAGAGCAAGGTTCAGCAGAACAGGATTCTTGTTCTTTAAAGACGTAAGAGCAGAACGGTACATCACGATTGCCTCGTCGAATTGCCCTACGTGCACCAAAGCGGCGCCGAGATTCACCATGGTCTCAACCTCGGTGGGGCGCAATTCGAGGATCCTGCGGTAATCGCGGATCGCGGCGGAAAAATCGCCATGCAGCTGCGCATCAATGGCATGCTTCAGAAGCTGATCCGGGTTGGGTTCCTGAGCCGCGATCAGGGCAGGAAAGAGAATAAAAAATAATAGGGCCGACCGCATGGTCAATAGGATAGCTCAGGAACCACGCCAACAGTCCGGTCAAAATGCCTAGGCCCGATGCGGGATCGCGGCCTGGGCTTGAACTTCGGCGGTGGCGGAACGGCGTACAATAGTGGGCATCGATAATAGCGATGTTCAAGAGGTGCACCATGAGAACAAAGCTGTCCCTTCCTGCGTTTTCTTTCTGTTTTCTGTTAGTTCTCACTGGTATGCAAGTCGACCAAGCCGGAGCTCAGACGAGGTCCTCTACCCCGGCTCCTCCATCCGCTATCACGCGACCGGACTCGATTCAGGACAGCGGATTCTACGATTACTGGGCGAACATGTCGGCCCAGGGGCGCGCCGGCGGAGTGCTTCTGGGCAAGCTCGCGATGGAGGGTGAACCTCTCCCCTGGCAACCGATGCTGGTTTCTGTCGACTGCAAGGGCTCCATCGTGAACTCGACGCAGACCGATCTTCAAGGGAAGTTTGTAATTAGGTTCGCGGAAACGCATGGCACGCCGGGCACCCCGTCCGATGCGCAGAGGCAGATGGAAACCAAGTATGAAGGTTGCATGGTGCGGGGAGCAGTGGCCGGGTTCCGCTCCAGCGCCGTAACGATTACCGTGCGAAATCTGCGCGATGATCCCAACCTCGGCACCATCACACTTTCCCTGGAAGCGCGTGGCGGCGGCACCGAACTCAGCACCACCAGTCAAGCCGCGCCGTCGAATGCAATGAAAGCCTTCGAAAAGGCGAGGGCGGAATGGCTCGCTCAGAACCCCGATGGGGCGGAAAAAAATCTCAAGAAGGCTGTCCAGTTATATCCCGCATTCGCTCAGGCGTGGTTGCAGCTTGGCAAAATTCAGGAATCTTCCGATCCGCAAGCCGCGCGAGATTCTTTTTCCAAGGCCATGGCCGCTGATCCGAAATTCGTCTTACCCTACGAGCAGCTTGCCGCGCTGGCGGTTCAGGGAGAAAAGTGGCTGGAGACCTTAGATAACACCAACCATGCCCTGGAGCTCGATCCCGCGGGCACGCCTCAGCTCTGGTATTACGACGCCCTGGCAAAATTCCAATTGGGCAAGACCGATGAAGCCAACGTTAGCGCCTCGAAGTCGCTGGCGATCGATCCGCGGCACACTGTGCCGAATACGGAGCAATTATTGGCCGTGATCCTGGCGCGAAAGGCGGATTACGCAGGAGCCGTGCAACATCTGAAGAATTGCCTATCCTACATACCTCCCGGTCCGCAAGCCGACCTCGTGAAACAGCAGATTGCACAGCTCGAACCGAAGGTGCCCGCTGCGAAGTGAGCATACGCTTCAGCGTGCAGGCTCGGTGACTTTCAAGACCTGGTCGGCCGAGACGTTTTGCAAAATTTGAACAATTCCCGAAGGCCAGTGAATCTCGACCAAGTCCGCGCGGTTTTCGGCGCCAAGGCCGAAATGGACCGGCCCATCGCTCGACGAGGCATAGCCCACGCTGGTGGTCATGTGATTGAATTGCGCGCCGCTCCTGGTCACCAGCTTGATACGAGCTCCGATGCCGTCGCGGTTGCTCTTGGTGCCGCGCAAGGCTACATCGAGCCAATGGCCTGACTTCGCGCTGCGGTTCATCCAGATTTCAGCGTCATTACCGAGAGCACTCACCACCACGTCGACCCGGCCGTCTCCATCCAGATCACCGAAGGCACAGCCGCGATGACGCGCCGGGGGAACTGATTGGAAACCCGCTTCCTCGGTCAATGGCACCCATTTCCCGCTCGCGCCGACGTTGCGGAACACAGTGTTCGGTTGGTCAACGGGCTGCCCGGGCTGATTCAGCGATTCAACATGGCCACGGCTTACGAAAAGATCCTTCCATCCATCATTATCGAAGTCATATAAAGCAGCCCCAAAGCCAGACATCTGGCGACTGGGATCTCTCATGCCGCTCTCGGTAGTCACCTCGCGGAAATCGCCTTTTCCCGTGTTCCGGAAGACAGGAAATGTCTGATTGTTCAGGGCAACGAATGCGATGTCGGGATAGCCATCGTTGTTGAAATCGCGAAAGTCCAATCCCATGCCCGAGATAAAGCTCCCGTCTTCGGTCAAAGCGACGCCGGTCTCGAAGGCGACTTCCTCGAATCTGTTGCCCACGTTATGAAAGAGCGAGTTGTAAGAAGCGTCGTTGGTGACGAACAGGTCCGGGCGGCCGTCGAGATCGTAATCAGCCATCCCCACGCCCATCCCTTTGCCAACGTGTGCGCGGATGCCCCATTCTTTCGAAACATCCTGGAAGGTGCCGTCGCCTTTGTTCAGAAATAACTGGTTGGGCTGGCCCTTGTAGAACTTCGGACTACAGTAGTCGGCGACGCCCTGAATGGCGCACAGCGGCTTGTCGGAGTAGGTCCACTGCATGTAGTTGACGACGAAGAGATCGAGCAGGCCGTCGTTGTTCACGTCGACCCAGACGGCTGTGACCGCCCACCAGGGGCCATATTCAGGATCAGGACGATTCAAACTCGCCTCCAGTCCCGATTTCACAGTCACATCGGTGAAGGTGCCGTCCCCATTGTTGTGGTAGAGCGTGCTATGGTGCAGGCCGGCGACGAACAGATCAGGATGGCCATCGTTATCGTAGTCGGCGACCGCAACGCCCATGTCGTAGCCGGAGCCAGCCAGGCCGGCCGCGTCGGTCACGTCGGTAAACACGCCATTGCCCTCATTACGAAACAACTTATTGCGGTATTTAGGGGAGTCTTTTTTCAGCGTGGAGATGTTGGCGCCGTTGGTGAAGAAGATGTCGGGACGTCCGTCGCCGTTGTAATCGAAGACGGCCACTCCGCCGGGCATGGTTTCGGGGGCGTTCCGGGCGGGCGTCTGGTCATTTTCCAGGCGGAACGGAATCTTCTTCAGTTCGAACCAGATCGGGCTGGAAGCCGGCAAAGCGAAGCGCATGGCAACAGCGCCCACACTCAACAACGCACCCGCAATGATTAGTCGAGCCAGCCCGGGGAGAAGCATTCGCGTCCAGAAAACAAGGGGTGGCTTTGCGCCACCCCTTCGAGATCTACCTTATGAGGAACGTAACGTCCCTGCAGTATTCGCCCAGGTCGAAAACTTCGGGCGCATCAATTATTTATTCGTCAGACTGAAGTTAGCCGTTAACGTGGTACCTTTCGAAACCACAACCGTAGCCGTCACGGTATAGGGCCCGCCAGCCTTCGAGTTCGCGGTCAAGACCGCCGCAGTGGCGACGCCGCTCGCGTTCGTCCAAGCGGTGGTCGTCACGGTGGTGCTGTCGGCAAATGTGCCGCTGGCGGTGCTCGCCACCCCCGCAGCAACCGTAAACGACGGAGCCGTAAACGTCACTAGTGCGTTGCTCACCGGGACCGGCGGGGTACTGCCGTCTAACACCGTCACCGCCAGCGCAGTCGCAAAGGGCGTGCCCGCTGTCGCGCTTTGCGGTGTTGTTCCGGCCGCCGGCGTGATCGTGGCCGGCTTGATTGTGTTCGACAGGCTAAAAGTGGCCGTCGACGCATCGCCGGTAGGCTGGGCGGTCACAGAATAAGTGCCGACCGTCGCGTCCGCAACGAAAGTCGCCGATGTGGCGACGCCGCTCCCATTAGTTGTTGCGGTTGTGGTATTGGTATCGGTGTCGATGAAGTAGCCGCTGACTCCGGACGCCGGCGCAGTAAATGTCACGGGTAAGCCGCTCACAGGCTTTCCACTAGCGTCCTTCACCGTCACGGCCAGCGCGTTCGCAAATTCCGTGCCAATTGTCGTGCTTTGGGGGGTTCCGCCCGCCGTCGTGATCGGCGCTGGCACCAAGGTGTTTGACAGGTTGAAAAGGGCCGTCGATTGCGTTGATCCAGCCGAGGCGATCACAATATAAGTGCCGGCTGTACCATTGGCGGTGAAGGCTGGCGAGGTGGCGACGCCGTTAGTGCTGGTTGTGATCGTCGTTGAGTCGGTGCCGTTGGGGAAGGTCCCGCCCGCTCCCGCCCCCGGAGCCGTGAACGACACCACCGCGCCGGACACGGGCGTTCCGTTCGTCGTCACCGTGACGGAAAGCGGCGACGCAAATGGCTGGTTGAGCGTCGTGTTCTGCACGAAGGGGCTCATGGCCGTGACCGTTGTGATCGCTGCAGGAGTAACGGTCGCCGGGGTCGAACTACAGCCCGTCAGGAAAGCTAGGGCCAGGAAAATTGAAGCTGGGACGCACCAATAAGCGTTGCGGATCATGCTCCCCCTTCCGTTTTTACGACTCATGCATGCGCTCCTTAGAACCGATGAGAGGTACGTGTCCATAAATTACGCCCTCCTAGAAGTAGTACTTCACGGCGAACAGCAGTGACCGACTGCCAGTCTTGAATGCGGGCTTGCCGGTTGTGTTGGTATTCGTGTTGGTTTGCGACAAGCCAACCACAGGTACGGCGCACGGCGTCGGCGTGGGAGGTGGGGGAGTACCCGACTGGGGCACCAGGAGGTTGCACTCCGCCTGACTGCTCTCGCTAAATGTGTAGCTGCGCGTGAAGTTGAGCTGATTATCGCTAATACCCGCCAGGTTAAACTGCGGCAGCGGATGATTTAGCCAGTTTGTCGCCGAGACGCGGAACTGAAGCTTTTGCCTCTCAGAGATCTGGAAGTTCTTGTACAGTCCTAAGTCGCTGTCAAAATAGGCAGGCCCACGCATATAGGGCATGTTGAGAGTTCCCTGTTGCCCTAAGAATTGCGGAGGCGCGAAGCAGTTCGGGTTGAAATACGCTCCAGATGCGTGCTTGCGCGGGTCGCAGGTCACCACCGGCTGCAGCAAGTTGTAGGAACTGGAGCCGAACCAGGTGGACGGATTCATCGCGTTCGCGTACAGCCCGTTTGGCAAGAGGAGAGCGTTGTTCGGAAGATCCGGCGCGCCCACAAGCGGTGTCGTAAGGCCACCCGGGAAAACAGCGTTCATGTTTCCACCCATGCTGGGTTGAAGTACCGGGCCGCTTTGGTACGTGGTATAGCCCGAGAGTTGCCAGCCGTTCACCGCTCCCGCAAGAACCCGGTTACCGTGAATAAACTTGGGCAGGTTCCACACATACGAGAAGTTCAGAATATGCGTGTGGTCATACGCTAAGGGGCCATAGTTGTTCTGAATACTAAACGGATCGACCACGGTACCATTGCCGGGTCCGTTGTCCGTTTGTCCATCACGGATGCCTAGCACCTTGCTGAAGGTGTAATTCGTCAGGAAAACGATAGGGCCGGATTGTTTTTGCCACGACACCTGCAATGAGTTGTAGTTCGCGTAGCTGCCGTGACTCAGGAGGTAAATGTCCTGGTAGTTGTTCAGCGGACGGTAATCGTTGCTGTTGAAGGCCGTCGTGTAGCTCGCATTGCAACCAGTAAAGTTCAGCAGAGGATTGGTGGCGATGCAATTTGGTGAACTCGGCGTAATCTTGAGTCCCTTTACTGGATCCGCGGAGAAAAACCCGCCAGCAGGAATGTTGTTGAGGTCACCCAGCTTGCCGTTCGTTCCGTCGATCCATTCATTCTGACTCTTATTGGCCACATAAGAGACTTCGAGAACAGAACGCCCCGGAAGCGCCTGCGAAATCGTGACGTTCCAATTCATGGTTAACGGAGTCTTATTGTCTCCCTGCTGCAGACCATACACGGTCGCTCCATTTTGGGCGACGCTGGACGGCGGCGTGAACCCTGTACCTCCCGAATTGATCTGATTGTACCCAGTGCTCGTACCGGCGGTTGTATAGGTAAACGAACCCTCAGGCCCGGTAGCGGCATCGGCCACCTGGGTGGAGATTTGGTAGTGGAATACGGCAAAGCCGGAGCGAAGCACCGTCTTTCCGTTTCCGAAAATGTCATATGCCAAGCCGACGCGCGGCTCATAATAGAACAATGGAGAGACGAGACCGGACAGCGGTATCTTGCTGTCGAGCGCGTGCCAGAGCAGACCGGTATTTGCCGGCGCGTTCGGACCGTTGACATAGGTGGCTGGATTCCAGACTTGGAATCCTTGCGGGGTGCCATACCACTGGCCTACGTGATCGAAGCGCAACCCATAATTTAACGTGAGCTGTCGATTCGCCTTGAAAGAATCCTGGGCGTAAATCGACCATTGATGGAACTTGAGGTCGTTCGTGGGGAACGAACTCACCTGCTGGTAGCTGCCGGTGCGGCCGAGAAGGAAATCAGCCACCACGTTTCCCGAGCTGTTCGGGCCCCAGCCTAAATTGTAATTGCCGTTGTCGCTGACTCCAAGCCCCCCGCTTGACTGGATATTCTCGCTGGTGTCCCAGTAGAAACCGGCTTTCAGGGTGTGAGAGCCAATCACTTTGGTGAAGTTGTCGTAAAGCGCAGGATCCTTCTTGGTGGCGCCGAAAGCATTGCCTTGGAACCCTCCGTCAAAGGAGAATTCTTCGATGTTCGGGAAAGCTCCGCCCCAAGGACCTTGGAAATTCGGTATCTGGGAAGTGGTATGGCCAAACAGGCCCTTCACGTTGAACCCAAGGGCAGTGCGGTCCACGGCCTTCGGATTGGCGAGCGTGCTGGGGTTGATGTAACGCGCCAATGTGAACACAAATTCGTTCGTCGTCGTGGGACTGAAGACGTGCGTCAGGTTCGCCATGACCTCTTGCGAAGTGGTGGCCGCAACCACATTCGATGGATAGGGTAAGGTCCACGGTGGAGTCCACCACACACCAATTGGGTGCTGATCGTTTTCGATCTGCCTGGTGTAGGAGACGGACAACTTGGTATTGTCGCTGATAGCGTAATCAACTTTTCCCGTGGCTTCCCAGCGGTTCTGGGGAACGGTGCTGATGTACTGATAGTTGTTCCAGCCATTTGCCGCAGAGGGACTAATATTTGGCTTCGGCATTGTACCGAGAATTCCGACAATGTTCGGGTCGTACTGGCTCGTTGGCATCGTAGTGGAAGTACACGAGGAGCAGGATGGCAGACCGTACGGAATAGCATAAGCGTATTGCCAAACACTCTGTAACTGCTTCAGAAGTGCACTTGACGATCCTCCCGGTTGGCCATTGATTGTGGTTTCGCTAAAGTCGCCCGCTCTTTGTTCCAGCGTAGGCACGTTGTAATTAATCGGGGTCGCGGCAGGGTGCTGGTCCATGTACTCATAGCCTGCCCAAAAGAAGAGCTTCTTGCGGCTCTTGTTGAAATCGGTGAACGGTATCAAAATCGGACCGCCGATGTTCCCACCCATGTAGTAGTAGTGCTCGTTGGAGTTGGGAATACCCTGACTGTGGGCGTATGCGTCGTCCGAGTTCAACGCGCTGTCGCGGGCGTACAGGTAGCCTTCGCCGTGGAACGCATTGCCGCCGCTCTTGCTGAACGCCTGGAAAATCACTGGGCCTTTGGCGTACTCAGCGCTGTACGACGACATCAGAACCTTGACTTCAGAGACCATGTCCTGATTGATATTCGCGATCTGCGTGCCGGCGTTGCCGGGATCCACCAGGTTGGCGCCGTCGAGCATGAAGGCCATCGCGCCGTAAGGCTGCGTGCCATTCGAAGAGTAGGCGCCCACGGGACCGTTGTTCGTACCGACTACCTTGTCGTTAAACCCAGATCCCTGGCTCAGGCCATTGGTCAGCGCCATTCCAGGCATGACCTTCAACAATTCGCCCGCATCGCGACCAAGGATCGGGACGTTTTCAATCAGATCCTGATTCAGAGTCGTGCTGACCTCGGAGTTGTCGGGAATGACTACGTCGGCACCCGCCTTAATTTCGACAGTCTCGCTTACCTGCCCAACCTCGAGCTTCACGCTGGGCAATGTGCGGCTGTCGCCTTGGGCGAAGACGATGCCCGTCTGCTGCCAGGTTTTGAAGCCTGGGGCCTCAACGGTAACGGAGTAGCTTCCCGGCTGGACTGCCGTGACGGTGAAGTAGCCGGATCCGTTCGACACCGTGGTGCGCACGTCGCCGGATCTCTCGTTCTTCATGGTCACTTTTGCATTCGGCACGACCGCGCCTGCGGAATCGGTTACCGTGGCGCTCAGCGTGCCGGTTAGCTGCTGCGCGAAACCGGTCGACGCCAGCAGGATGAGAACCAGCAGCAATGCTGCCGCACTCGCAGCCTTCTTCAACCCTGTGCGGTCAAAAGTAGAAGTCATGGCCCCTCCCCGGATTGCCTGAAAATCGCTAAGACTAGTACAAAAACTGCCGAAGCCGGAGACTTTCGCGGCGGGCAGTCCGTAAGCCTTTACGTAGTGGTTTTATACTATCCCACAGAACAGCGAAACGTAACGCCTATCGATAGGCACTGTCAAGAGAAAAATCGATTTTTTATGAAAAGCGTGCATCTTCTGACCATTCCGGGTAAACTGTCCGGGTCTTGATCGGGCCGGAATCTGGGGAAAGCCCGCTTACTGGGGACGGAAGGCGGGATTCGTGAGGTGGGTGTATATGCCTGCACGCATTCTTCTTGTAGTTACGCTGAACGCCTTGGTCGCTCTTCCTGCGTTGCTCGCTCAAACCACTCCTCCTCCCTTGGTTGAACCCAACCGCCCTGTGATTCACACCACCACGCGGGAAGTACTTCTCGATCTGGTAGTCCGGGACAAGCACCAACACGCTGTTACCAATTTGCGGCCCGAGGAAGTGGAAGTCTACGAAGATGGCGTGCGCCAGACCGTTCGAGTGTTTCGCAACATACAAGGCAGCGAACAATTGCAAACCGAACGCAGCATTGCCGGAGCGCCCAACGCCGCGGCGCCGGCCAAGAGCGGGGAAGATCAGTATCCATTGAATTCCATGCGGCAGGTGAACTTTGTGTCAGTGGTGTTTGGGCAGATTGCCCCGCTGAATCTGGAATTCGCGCGGCGAGCGGTGTTGGAATTTCTCAAGAGCGATGATTTGCCGAACACCTACGTGACGATCTACAGGCTGGATCGCAGCCTGGAAGTGATGCAGCCCTATACCAGCGACAAGGATTCGCTGGCCAAGGCGGTCGGCGCAGCCACCAAAGGCTTGAAAAGCAGTAACGGACTGGACGTCTCGGCATCGGTTGTGAGCAGCGCGCAGGCGACTCTGCAGGCATCGGCCGAGAACATTCTCGCGTCTCCGATGACCGGAGCGGCCACGGCACAGGCTGAACTAAACGCACTAACGAATCCGCTGCCCGCGATATCGAGAGATCCCTTATGGGCAGCGAACGCAGCTTCCCAGGATGTTTCGGTCACCCTGGGCAATGCCCTCATTACTCAGGCCGACTTAGTCAAAGGACTGCGGTTCGCGAGCAGCTTGTCGGAGGGCATGGATGCAATGGACTCGCTGCATCAACTGGTTCGCAGTCAGGAACGATTGCCGGGTAGGAAAATTGTGCTTTACCTCGCGGACGGGCTCATGTTTCCGGTCAACCGCCGCGATGCCGTGGACAACCTCATCGGTTATGCCAACCGCTCGGGGGTATCCTTCTATACCCTCGACACGCGGGGTCTGAACGTGGAAGACCCGATGATGCAGGCTCTGGCGGCGCAGCGCCGCACCGGAGCCGAAAGTTCGGCTCAAGGGGTCGACCCCCACTTCGCGCATTTCGAAGACGATGATATCGAACTCACGGCGGTCGCAAGCGGCCAACTGGCGATGCGCGAATTAGCCGAGTCGACGGGAGGCTTTGCGGTTACAAACACAAACGAAATCTCTCTCCCCATGCAGCACATGATGGAGGACATACGCACGCACTATGAGCTGGCGTATTCTCCCACGTCGACGAATTACGATGGACACTTCCGCAAAATCGAAGTGAAAATCAGCCGCCCGAAGATTACTCTCCAGACCCGAAAGGGCTACTACGCCGTACCAGATTTGAATGGAGAGCCGCTCCAACCCTTTGAGCTGTTGGCCCTGAATGCAATGAATGCGCAGCCTGCCCCGCTGGAATTTCCCTACCAGGTCTCGGCCATGAAGTTCCGGCCACAGGAAAATGGGGTTGAGTACGTGATGACGTTTGAAATCCCATTGTCCGGAATCAAAGCGATCCCCGACAAGAAGACAGGCGAACTCCACGCTCGAGCGGCATTGGTCGCGTTCATCCATGATTCAACGGGAGAGATCGTAAGAAAGGTAAGCCGGGAGTTGGTCCGCAAAGTGCCCAGCGGCGACGCGGCACAACTGCAAAGCGATCGCATTCTCTACGCCGAGCCCGTCGAATTGCCGCCCGGACATTATGTGATCGACACGGCCGTGGAGGACGAGCAGACGGGCAAGACGTCCGCCAAGCGCGTCTCGGTCTTTGTCGATCCGGGCAAGAATCTCTCTTTGAGTTCCGTGGAGCTGGTGCGACGATTCGAGCCCCTGACGGGGCCGCGCAATCCCCTCAGTCCATTTGAGCTGGAGAATGGCCGCGTCACACCAACGCTCGCCGATTCGGTAGCCCCTGGAAAGCCGGTCAGCCTCTACTTCGTCGTTTATCCCGCAAAGCCAACCGACCGCGGNNCGCGCGCAAGCCATTGGATATGACGCACCGCGAGGCCGACGGCTCGATCCCGATGCTGGTGCAAGTGTCGCCTGGCCCAGGACAATGCGATGTTCTGGTGACAGCGAAGCAAGGCACGTCCGTCGCGGAATCAAGCCTTTCCGTAAAGATTGAGTAACGAAGCCGGTCGACCATTCGTTCCGGGCTGTTTGCAAGCCTTTGACATTCGAGGTGCTAGCTCTGGGGTAGAATCACACTGGGCTGAACCAATGGCCGGCAGCCGGAGATGTTTTCGAATGGTGGCCTCCCTCTTGCTCCGAACCCGTGTTCTTTTGGCAGCCGTTCTGTTTGTGGGCACAGTGGGCGCGCAGAGAGACAATACTTCCTCGCAGACGCCCGCGATCCCCGATTCGCGGAAGGCCGATGCCAGCGGTCTAATCTTTCATCAAAGTGTACGGCGTGTCATCGTCGATGTGGTGGTTTCTGATTCGAATGGAAAGCCGGCTTCTGGCCTAGCTGCCGACGACTTCTCGATCTCCGAAGACGGAAAGCCGCAGCAGATTCGCTTCTTCGAGGTTCACGATTTTGATTCGCTTTCAGATTCCCTTCCCAAACTCCCCCCATCCCTGCCAGCCAACACGTTCGTGAACGTTCCCGCGGGACCGGAACGAGGTCCGCTTTATGTTCTGCTTCTGGATCTCGTCGACATGGGAGTCGACGACCAGCCTCGAGCGCGAGAGCAGTTGCTGAGATTCATCCGCAGCAAGCCGCTTGGAACCCGCTTCGCGATCTTCGTTTTCAGCGATGGGCTTTATCTGGTCCAGGGATTTACCGAGGACCGCAACCTGCTCGCTGCCGCTGTGGATCCGAAGAAGCCTCGCTCCCACGTGCCCCGGATTTTTCTGTATGCCGACAATTATCGACCTTATTTCTCGACCCCTCGCGTTCTGATGAACATCGCGAGATTTCTATCCGATCTCCCGGGACATAAGAATGTGATTTGGCTTTCCGCGTCGTTTCCCTCCTCCGGCATGCCCAGTTCCGATCCAGGGATAGAGGCCGTGAGCATCAACGACGAAATCAAGGAAGCCACCGATACCCTGGCTCGCGGGCAGATCGCCGTCTATCCGGTCGACGTTCGCGGCGTGGTCGTTACCCACGTGATGGCTCGTCCCGAGGGCGGAGCGATGGTGACCACTACCGACAGTCCTGCGCTGAGCGCCAGTTACATGACCGAACAAGAAATCGCTAACGCGACCGGAGGCCGCGCCTTCTACAGCACAAACGACGTGGCGACCGCGCTCAAGGAAGCTACGGAAACCGGCGGCCATTACTACACTCTTACGTATTCTCCCAGCAATCAGACCTATGACGGCCGCATGCGTCATATTCATGTTGAACTTTCGAAACACGGTTGTCAGCTCGCCTATCGCCGCTCTTACTACGGCAATCCCGCTACGGCTTGGCCGGAGGAAAAGCATTCCGCATCGGACCTGGAGCCCCTCCTGGTGAGCCGGCCGGCAGATTCGTTGTCCCCCAGCATGCAGCACGGCGCTCCCTTGGCGCACCAATTATTATTCCGGGCCCACATCCACGTCCTGACTCCGCCGGCGAAAGCCACTCCCGAGCAGATGGCGAATTTAGCCGATCAGCCCGCTTTCTTTCGGGAGCGTCGCAAGAATAGGCCGGCCAAGCCTCTACGGCCCATTCAACTGCAAACTTACGAAATTGATTACACCGCTGCGGCCCGTTACCCCGCATTAGAAGTGGCGGCCGCGGCCTTTGACGCTGACGGGAAAATGCTGAATGGTGTGATCCAAAGGACCGCAGAGGACAGCGCCGCCGGAGAAAGGCGCGACGGCATCTATAGGGTTCAACAACAATTCGATGTTCCTGTGGCCGCGGTGTCCATCCGGGTCGCGGTGCGGGATGTGGCAACGGACAATGTCGGCGCCTTAGAGATAAACCTGCCACTTGCGCCCGAGGCACAAACTACCAATGCTTCCATTCTTCCAGCCGCGTCGGGCTCTGAAGCCGCAGATCCGCCGAAGCCGCGTTAGCTCGACTTCCTACGCCGGGATCGAGGAACGGCTGACTGTGTGTGCGTGAGAGCTAAATTTCCAGGAGAGCGGTGGTCCGAAACTGCCAGACTCCAGCCGCGAAGCGGCGGCATGTGAAAGCCCGGCACGGGAGTGCCGGGTGGGAGTGGGAAAAGCACCCGAGTCCCGGAGGGACGGCACGAGTACTTACGCACTCTTTGACTGCCCAAACGCTGGACCGATCTCTCGCCTTGCGCATGGTACGATGATCCTCCGGAAAAGACTTCCAGCCTGGAAGACGGCTCTGAAGTAAATGGTTGTCGTGGGTGCAGCGAACAAGGGGATGCGAACGATTCCTAGGTGGCGTCTTTGCAGGCCAGAGAAGTCGCGCCTGGCGCTCATGGTATTGCTCTTCACGCTTTTGCCTCGATTGTGCGCTGCGCAAGCCAATCCAGCCAGTTTTTCTGACGTGGCCTCGAAGGCGATGGCCGCCCGCGAGGCGAACGACGTTCCCGGCGCGATCGATCTCTACCAGCAGGCGCTGAAGCTCAATTCGCAGTGGGCCGACGGATGGTGGTTTCTGGGATCACTGCAATATGGAACCGGCGCCTACGCCGCGGCCCGGGATGCGCTCTCGTATTATCTCGAAATCACGCCCAACGCCGCACCGGCTCTGGCTATGCGTGGTCTTTGCGAATTCGAGACCGGCGAGTATGGGAAATCGCTCAACGATATTCAGCGGGCGCTGGCGCTCGGCGCAGCCAATCAGCCCCGCAACGAAAAGATTCTTCGCTACCATGAGGCGTTGCTGCTCACCCGGACCGGAAGGTTTGAAGATGCCCTGCGCAGCTACGCGTTTTTCACTCATGACGACGACTCCAACCCCGAACTTCTCCTGGCCCTCGGGCTGGCTGGCCTGCGCACCCCGCTCCTTCCGAAAGAATTGAAAGCCGATCAACAGGAGTTGTACATCAGCGCAGGGAAAGCGGCGTTCGACTTCATGAAGGGAGACAAAGAAATCGCACGCGTGGAGTTTCAGCGCCTTTTCCAGCGCGTTCCAGCGGTGCCCAACGCGCACTATCTTTATGGATACCTCTTGTACGCCAGCGATCCCGATGCGGCTGTGGTTGAATTCAAGAACGAGTTGCAAGTGGCTCCCAGCGCCGTCGCAGAGGTTATGCTGGCGTGGATTCCATTGCTGCAGAACGATGGTTCCGCCGCACTCCCCTACGCCCGGAAGGCAGTGGCCGAAGACCCGACTCTCCCCAGCGCTCAGCTTGTTCTGGGCCGGGCGCTCACCGAGATGGGTGATACAAGGGGTGGCATCGAACACCTGGAAAATACCGTGCAACTCCAACCCGATAATCTTGAGGTCCACCTCGCTCTGGCCAAGGCATACTCCAAGTCCGGACTGAAAGAAGATGCCAGGCGGGAGCGTTTGCTGTGCCTCGAAATGACGAAGAATGATACGGCGCCGGCTACACATCCTTAGCCCGGTCGCGGGTCTTCTGACTTGCATCGCAGCGCTCTCGCTATGGGCGAGTGCGCAAGGCAAGACGGAGTCCGCATGTGTATCGTGCCATCGCTCGCAGTCTGAGTCCCAGCCGCGAACGCCAATGGGGCGAGCGCTGGAACTTCCGGGCGCCAATCCTACGCTTCGCGAGAATCCGAAGCTGACGGTTCGGAAAGCCGCCTATACCTACACCGTCGAAACACACGGCGAAGAGAGTACCTACAGCGTGAGCGATGGCACCCGCACAATTTCCATTCCCATTCACTGGAATTTTGGTACAGGGGCGCAGACGTGGGTTCTGGAGCGCGATGGACGCCGCTATGAGAGCGCAGTGAGTTTCTATCCCTCGATTCCGGGTCTCGATTTCACCACCGGAGACGAGGATCTGAAACCTCGCAACCTCGAAGAAGCGATCGGACGCGAAATCTCTATGGCCGAAACTAAGGTCTGTTTCGGTTGTCACGCCAGCAGCGCGGTTACAAACGGAAAAATGACTTTCGAAAGCCTGCGTCCGGGGGTAACCTGCGAGCATTGTCATGCCGGCACAACCACGCACCTCAGCGATTCTTTCAACGGCGATTTCGATTCCGCGCCGCCCGATCTCCGCACGTGGCCGTCGGAAGACATCTCGAATTTCTGCGGCCAGTGTCATCGTACCTGGGAGACGGTGGTGCGGAATCACTGGCGCGGCGAACTGACGGTTCGCTTCCAGCCTTACCGTCTCGCCAACAGCAAGTGCTTCGACGGCGCGGATCCTCGCATCAGTTGCATCGCCTGCCACGATCCTCACGTGGATGTCGTCCGCCAGGACTCTTCCTACGATGCCAAGTGCCTGGCATGCCACTCATCGTCCGCCGCTTCTGCGGGTTCCTTGACTCCGGCATTGACCTCATTTCAGACAGCGCCTCAGACCCATGCCAAGATTTGTCCCACCGCCAAGTCGGAATGCGTGAGCTGTCACATGCTCAAGGGAAAGTTGCCCAACGGACACCTGACCTTTACCGATCACCAAATTCGGGTGGTGAAGCCGGGGGCGCCGTTTCCCAATTGAGCGGGAGACTGAAAAACCGGGCGCTTCGCAGTCTCGCATAAATCCCGATCTTGCGATTAGACGAACAGAATGGATGTAGAATTGGCCGGTACCTTGAAGTCAAAGAGGAGATCCCGGCTTGGCATCGCAAGCGTAGTAGCCCGTCGACGCTTTCTCCCAATTACATAAGGAATTTTTTTATGGATAAGACAGGAATGATTGCGCTGCTCGCCCTCATTCTCCTTATCCCACGCAGTTACGCTCAAACCACGCCCGCAACAAAGGGGGAGAGCCCCACAATCGTTTCGAACGTCGACGAGGTCACTCTCGATCTGGTGGTTCGCAACAAGAAGAACAAGCCCATCCTGGATCTCAAGCCTGAAGACATCGCGGTTACAGACAATGGTTCTGCCGTAAAGCTCTCCGACCTTCGTCTTGTGACCGGGGCATCCCGCGCGGAACACTTGGTCACCCTGGTCTTCGATCGTCTCGAACCTTCAGCGGCGACAAACGCGCGCGTGATCGCCGCAAAAATTCTCAAGATGGTCCCCGCAAATGGCTTCTCGTTTTCCGTGCTCAACATTGGGGGACGTCTCAGGTTGTTTCAGGGATTTACCTCCGACCGCGTTGCCGTGGGAAAGGCGATCGACGCTGCCACCGAAAGAGACGAAGGAATCAAGGACGATGCTGCGGCACTGCCGGAGAAAAACCTCATGGCCGCGGCGCAGACCGGAACAGATTCTTCCGGAACGCGTGTCAGCACGAAGGAGCGCAACGCAGCGCGCATAATGCTGGCCTCGCTTCAGGAATCGCAGCACATCGTACAAGACCAGCACTGCCTGCCTTCGCTCGCAGGTTTGCTCGCACTGGCACGTACCCAAGGGCAGATCGCGGGACGAAAAGTCGTGATCTTTTTCGAGCAGGGGCCGCAGCTGGATTCGAACGCCAAAGACATTCTTCCCACCATTGCCGGAGCGGCGAATCGCGCCAGTGTAAGCGTTTATGCGGTGGACGCGAACGCCGTGGACGAGCAAGCCGGCGAAGGACTGTTGGCGACAATGGCCATCGGCGGCGTGATGGCTACAAACCGCATGAATCCGGCACCGACCGGCGCTGCTACACGAGCAGCAATTCCGTCGGCGCCCCCCGGGTCAATCGCGGCGGGCAATGACTCGCTGGACCGGCTTGAAACCGAGGGCATGGCCGGATACAAGAATCCTCTGGCGGAACTGGCGGGGAACACAGGTGGTGCTTACATTGTGGCCTCCGACAAGCTGAAGAAGCCGCTGCAGCAACTCGTCGAGGACATGAGCACGTATTACGAAGCTTCCTATGTTCCGCCGGTCCAGGAATTTGACGGAAAGTTTCGGCCGGTTGCTGTGAAGTCGGTGCGGACTGGGCTCAAAATACGCTCCCGGGCAGGTTACTTTGCGCTGCCTCCGGGCCCCGGTTCGGGGATGAGGCCGTTTGAAGCGCCGCTGATGAAACTTTTGAGCGAATCGCAACTACCCACCGACCTCAAGTTCCATTCCGCAGTCTTGCGCCTGGGAGATCTGCCGACCGGCAATGAAAATGTCGTGGTGATTGAAGTTCCGGTAGCCGAACTGGAAACGCGGGACGATCCGAATTCCAATCTCTATTCGCTCCACGTGTCCATCGTGGCTCAGATCAAGAATAAAGCCGGTGAAGTCATCGAGCATTTCAGTGAAGACGTCCCACGACACTCTTCGCTCGACTCCAAGGGGAGTGCGGGCACTGAACTGATCACCATGCAACGGCATTTCCTCGCCGATCCAGGCGGATACGTCGTGGAGGCAGCCGTGCTCGATCGCAACAGCGAAAAAGCTGGCGCCCAGCGCATGGAATTCCAAATCTCCAGCGAAACTACCGGCCCATCCCTGAGTGACGTAACCATCGTCCAGCGTATGGAGCCCTTACCCGCGGAAATGGACTCGACGGAGCCTCTCCGGTACGGAAGCAGCAAGGTGGTGCCGAGCCTTTCCGGCCATGTGCCTCATGCAACAAAAAACATCTCCTTCTTTTTTGTGGTGCATCCCGATCCCAACTCGGCAGAGCAGCCAAGACTGGAGATGGAAGTACTGAAAAGCAACGAGCAAATCGCGCAACTCCCTCTGCAGCTTCGCAAAACGACGGGACCAGCTTCCATCCCATACCTGGCATCGATCCAGTCCACCTCTCTATCGAGCGGGGATTACGAAGTAATTGAAAGGCTCGTCCAGGGCGGGAAAACCAGCGAACAAGCCGTGGCGTTCAGGATTGAAGGACCTGAATTGGCTTCTGCAACCGCGCCCGAGAATGCAACTGGTGCAACCAAGCCGCCAAGTGACGACGCTGAGGTCTCCGCCGCTTCCGAACTTCAGCCGCCCGTCACTGACGGGCACACTGGACGACATCTCGTGATCACTTCTCTGCCGGACGGCGCAGTTCTCGCTCCTTCAGCGGACCAGTTAGAGGCTATCGTCGCAGGCACCAGAAAGCGCGCGCTGGACTACACCACGACTTTGCCGAATTTCATTTGCGTCGAAGTCACGAACCGCTCCGTTGACCAGTCCGGCAACGGCAATTGGAAACATAGGGACTCTCTCGCCGAACTCCTGACCTATCACGACAACCAGGAGTCGCGAACCACGCTCGAAGTAAATGGTAAGCGCAGCAGCCTCAAACGCGCCGACCTGAATTCCACCTGGCCAATTTCGGTGGGAGAGTTTGGCGCTATGCTCAAGCTGGTTTTCTCACCCTCTTCTAAAGCGCAGTTCGAATGGAAGGAAGCCGCCACTCTGGGCGACGGAACCGGAACCGTACAGGTACTCGGTTATCGCGTTGCGCACGACCATGCCACGATTGACCTCAGCGAGGGCAACGACACCATCGGGGTTGGCTTTCACGGTCTGGTTTATGTCGACACCGCAACCAGCGGCATCCGGCGCATCACCCTTGAGGCCGACGGCCTTCCTCGTACCTTCTCCATGCATGCCGCCGCGATGACGGTGGACTACGATTATGTCGCGATCTCTGCGCGCGACTACCTGCTTCCGGTGCGTTCCGCGGTAAGCCTGCAAAGAGGTCGCAAGCAGATCGAACTGAACGAAATCGCATTCCGGAATTACCGGCGCTTCGCTTCCCGAACGAAAATCAAAATGGTTCACTGAATACTCTCGCCCGCGTAAATCGCAATCCGATGATTGCGTACACTCGGAGTCAGTTTCTTTCCATTGGTATTTGAGAAGAGTACCCGCGACTCCTGCATTGGCATGTGGCAATCGATACAGTTGCGGACAATCTGACCGCCCATCTTGGCATACTCACCACATTGCCTGGGCTGATGGCAGCTCAGGCAGCGCGGCGAAAATGCTGCCGCGTCGACCTGCGGCTTGTGCACATCGTGGCAAGTCGAACAGGTCAGCGTGTTGGTCGACTGAAAACACTTGCTGCTTCTCAACATCTGCACCTGATTGCCGTGAACATCCACCGCATCCTCTGGGCTGGTAGGAGGAATATCGATGTTCTCCTCGAGCTTGTCTCCAGGAAGGAACGACAAGGCGGGCTCGATCGGCGTTCCATTGCCAGAGTGGCATAAACCGCATACATCCATTTGCCGATCCCGCGCAAGCGAGGCTGGGTTGACGATTGCTTCCGGTGTACCCGTCGCCGACCGGGACTTCGCTTGATGCAGTGCTACATGCTCGCGCCCCGGCCCGTGACACTTCTCACATGTGACGCCCAGCACCAGGCTGGTTTTGCGATATCGATTCACCGGCGGCGGCAGCCATTCGAAGTAACTAGCGTGACATTCCAAACAGCGCGGGATGATTGCCTTATCGAAATGAGGTGAGCCATCTGGATAACTCGGACTGTTCACCCAGCTGTCGGTTTCAGTCCAGTAGGTCACGGGCAGTTGAAAGAGCTGGTCCCCTTTCCAGAACAGATAGGTCTGCCCCTTGCGTGCGGAACCAGTCACCACATCGATGCGCTCGGTGCGCGAAATTTTCTTGGACGAGGAAAGTTCCTCGATTGCGCTCTGAAAATATCCCTTTCCGCTGACTGTCATCTCGAATGTCAGATATGGGTTCGCGGTCTTTAGAACGTTGGAGTCTGGGGTAAAGCTTCCTTTCATCGTGCGCTCGCTGGGCCAACTCGATGCCAGGTAATGCGCCGTCTGGATATATGTTTTAGCCTTTTCTTGATGGCAGGAACGGCACACGGAATCTCCGACGTAGTCAACGCGGGGAGGGGGCTTCTTCTCCGCGGAAGCAACAGAAGCCGGCCCAAGAAATAAGGCCAGAAAACAAACGAACAATGTTCGGCCTCGAGAATGGTGACGCCCCACCAAAATTCCATTTCTCCTTCCTGGCGCCCGTTGGCCATGAGATTCGCTTGCAGGCCTCCTAGTTGCTCAATTATGCTCAAGACGCGGGAAGCCCTTATCTTGCGGGATTCGCCGAGGCGATCTTGCCACATCAATGCATCCGACGTTTGCGAAGGCGGTTCTAATTTTCGCGGCCACCCTGGCAGCGACGCCGTGCCTCCATGCCTGCACCGGGCCCCCAGCACTTGAGGCCAAACTTCGGGCGCAGCCCGATGCCGATACTTACACCGAACTCGGAGACTGGTTCGGCGACCGCAAGCAATATCCCTGTGCGCTCGAAGCCTTTCAGAATGCTCTCAAACTAGAGCCCGGCTCTGCCAAACTTTATTACCTTGTCGGTCTCACCCTCTACGCTTCCGGGCATCCCGAAGACGCAATCAAGCCCCTGGGTCAATCCATTTATCTCATGCCAGAGGTCCTCAAGCCGCACCTTCTTCTGGCATCCGCTCTGGAACAAGTCCAGCGGCCCCAGGAGGCTCAATCCGAATGGGAAGCGGCGTTACGCATCGATCACCTCTCGACCGAAGCACTCGACGGGATGAGCAAGTCGTTGATGGCACAGGGCGACTATGTTTCGGCGATTGAGCTGCTGCGAGAGGCTCCGCACAACGACACCCTGACGCTTGATCTTGCCCTCGCCTACGGCAAGGCCAGGATGCTCGACAAAGCTGAGGATGTTCTCACCCAGGGCCTCAAGCGGAATCCATCGTCAATGGTGCTGACCGCTGCCTTGATCACAGTCTACGTCAATCAAGTGCACTATGAGAACGCCGTGCATCTTGCCGCAAGATCGGCTCGCCTTCATCCCGGAAACTTTGAAGCGCAGAAGCTTCACTTGCGCGTGCTTGTGCTTAATGGCGACTTCGTGCTGGCGCGCCCGCTGGCGCGCCAGCTGCTCGCCGCCCGTCCCCACGATTTTGATTTTCTGTATCTGAGCGGCATCCTCGAAAATGAAAGCGGCCAATTCGCCGCCGCCCGTACCCATTTGGAGGCGGCCATCGCGCTCGACCCCAACTACTACAATGCCCATTACAATCTCGGCCTGGTGCTCGCGGCAATCAAGGATTTTGCTGCTGCGAAAGAGCAACTGGAAAAGGCGATCGCGCTGGGAGCAACCGAGCCTCAAGTTCATTTCAAGCTGTCGACCGTTTTACGTGCGTTGGGAGAAAATGACCGGGCGCAGGAGGAGCTCACGCTTTTTCAGCAGGGAAACCAGGCCAAGATCAACCGGACGCTGGCCGCGTCCAAAGCTGCCGAGGCGGCCAAAGAACAAGCCAGCGGCAACTTGCAGAAGGCGGCTGCGCTCTATCGCGAGGCCTCTCAGGCCACTCCGGACGATCCTGTGCTCGCTTACAAACTGGCCCTCGCCCTCGACGGCACGGGGGATACCGCAGCCGAGCGCACGGCATTGGAGCAGGCAGTGAAGATCGATCCGGCGTTCGCTCTGGCTCAAAACCAACTTGGATATCTCGCCTCAAAAGATGGGGACTCTGCCGGTGCCGAGGAACATTTCCGCCTGGCGGTACGGGCGGCTCCCGGTTACACCCAAGCCTGGATCAGCCTGGCGGCGACTCTCGGCATGGAGTCCCGCTTTCCCGAGGCGCAAGATGCCATTGCCACCGCCCTCAAGCTTGAGCCGGACAACTCCGAAGCGAAGCAACTCCGCAAGGACCTGACCGCCGCGCAAGAGCAGCGCTGAGAAAGAGCAGCGCTGTGCTCAATACATTACGTACGGGCGACAAAATACGATCCAACAGGACCCTTAGGATGAAGTCGCGATGACACTCCCGAAATTCGGTCACTGGACACGGCGCCGCCTGCTACAAACACTGCCGGCGATGCTCGCGCCCGTGCTGGTCCCTGCGGAGCTTCGCGCCGTTGTTCACGCCACAAATGTTAACGCCACGAAAACTGCCCCGTTCTCCCACTTCGTCGACGTCAGCTCCAGTGCCGGCCTTGCACAGACCATGTTCTACGGTGACCCCAGCCACAACACTTATATTGTCGAGGTCAACGGTGGGGGTTGTGCATTCTTCGATTACGACAACGATGGCTGGATGGACGCCTTCATCCTCGGCGGCCGCCGTCTCGAGGGCATTCCGCCCGGCGCCAGCAACCGCCTCTATCACAATAACCGCGACGGCACCTTCACCGATGTCACCGCCAAAGCCGGACTCACCGATGCCGGCTGGGCTCAAGGCGTGTGCATCGGCGACTACAACAATGACGGCTTTGAGGATCTCTACATCACCTACTACGGGCAGAACCGCCTCTATCGCAATAACGGCGACGGCACCTTCACCGATGTGACTGAAAAAGCCGGACTGCATGCCCCCCGCACTCGTTTTGGCTCGGGCTGCACCTTTGTCGATTACGATCGCGACGGCTGGCTCGACCTGTTCGTGTCCAACTATGTAGAAATCGATCTGGCGACCGCTCCTAAGCCGTCCCTGCAAATCCCCAACTGCAACTACGAGGGCGTTCCTACCAACTGCGGCCCGGGCGGCCTCCCAATGCCCGCTCACTCTCTCTACCGCAACAACGGGGATGGAACATTTACCGATGTTTCCAAAGAGGCCGGCGTGGCCGCACTGCGCGGCTCTTACGGATTTACAACCGTTGGCTTTGACGCTGACGAAGACGGCTGGCAGGACATTCTAGTGGCCTGCGACGCCACGCCCAGTCTGCTTCTGATGAACAATCACGATGGCACGTTTCGCGAAGAGGCGTTGTTGCGCGGCGTCGCTCTGAGCACCGAGGGCCAGGCCATGGCCGGCATGGGAGTCGGCGTCGGCGATTTCGATCTCGACGGCCACATCGATCTGGTGAAGACCCACTTCGTGAACCAGCCCACAGGCCTCTACCACAATAACGGCAAGGGAGAATTCGAGGACGTCGCCGCTCGCGCCGGCCTCGCAGCCGAACGCCGCTTCACGAGTTGGGGCACGGGCATGGTCGATCTCGACAACGATGGCTATCCCGACATTTTCATCGTCGCGGGAACCGTCGCTCCAGAACTGGAACGCGTCTATGCCAAGTATCCCGCGCGCAATCCCCGCCTCATCTTTCGCAACCAGGGCAATGGAACTTTTGTGGAGCTTGGCGATGAGGCCGGTCCCGCCATTGCATCACGCCACGTGAGCCGCGGATGCGCTTTCGGCGACTTCGACAATGATGGCGACCTCGACATTCTCATCATGAACCGCAATGAGCCGCCCACTCTGCTGCGGAATGACGCGCCTGCGGGCAATCATTGGATCAAAGTGCGGCTCGAAGGAACGAAAGGCAATCGCAGCGCAATTGGCGCCCGAGTACTCGCGCGCTACGGTGGGAAAGTGCAGGCGCAATGCGTCACCAGCCAATGCAGCTTTCTTTCAGCGAACGATCCGCGGCTGCACTTTGGCTTGGGAGCGGCCTCGAAAGCGAGCCTAGAGATCCACTGGCCCGCCGGTACATCGGAGACCTACGCAGATTTGCCTGCCAATCAGCTTGTAACCATCCGCGAGGGCCAGGGAATCGTAAAAGGACGCCCCTTCCGCTAGGCCGGTCCTCGATGCCGATACGAGTCACACTGAAGCGTCCGGCACGTTAATGAGTGAACTCACGGTTAGAGGGGGTCCCCGCTCGATACGGGCAGGCAGACCTTGCCCCGCAATTCCCTTCATTCCCTCAATGAATTCATCCGTCACCGGTTGAATGAACAAGCGCCCTTCTTCTTCGAGGAAGGCTACGCGTGAGACAAAGGCTGGCCACTGGGTTTAAGCTGCTTGGCATGAACAGCTTTCGGTGTACCAACCACCGCAGACAATCAAAGATGATTCATCGCGATCACACGCGGGTGGCGTGAACCGGCGCGCACGAGTTACTTCAGGGGTTTGGATTGGCGGCAGCGTCGCTGTCTTTGAAGCAATTCGGACTCGCTGTGCCACGTATCGGGGCTCGCGCGTGGATTCGCAGGGTTTGCGCGTTCTGTTGGACGTGCTGCGGCTACCTGAAATCCAGGTGGTGGCGGTGTGCGACGTGCACCGCGGAAGCAGCGACTATCTGGATTGGGGGATTTCATGAAGCGGATTTTTTCTGCATTACGGCATCTGACTTTTGGTGGGATGATCTGTTTCTTCTTGCTCGCCAGTTTGGTTGGCAGCTTTTCACAAACTCCGGTTACCAACGATCCGCCTTTTTACGGACCGTTCAACGCGACACTTCTTTCCGGCGGAGACGGCCTGAAGAAGCCTCTGGAAAAAGACGACTCAGTATTGCGCGCGGATTCGCCCTGGTCGCTGTACGCCTGGGTAAAGTCGGCAGAAGCGCTGAACGGCCCCGCACTGGTTGCAGGCATGGCAGATCCTTCGGAAGAGTTTTCGAGATATCTCGCGCTGGATAGTGAGCACGTCATTCTGTGGATGGGCAAGAACAACAGCCTCTCCGGTGCTGCTTCGCTTGTTCCGGGGAAATGGCATTTCTTAGCGGCGACCTTTGACGGCCACCAATTTCAGCTGTACAGCGATGGAGCTCAGGTTGCCAGCGGCAAGCTCGATTTGGGCAGCGTGAGTCCAGAGTTGCAGATGGCGCCGGCTTTTTTCCCTGAATCGACTTGGCAACACTTTGGCGGGATGATCGCTTCGCTGACCATTGTCCGCAGCGCATTGAGTGCGGACGACATCCGGAAGATTTTTCAGACGCCCGATAATTTTGCCCTGATTGAATTTGAAGAAGGATCGAAGCCGTGGCCGGTGGAAACGCGGGCGCAGGCGGGATACAGGGGGCCACAAGATCCGGCGACCATGCCCCGCAGCAAAGCTCCGTTTTCACAGCCGGTTGCGAAGCCTCTGCCACGCGAGAAACAAACTCTTCAGCCCAATGGGAACGACCAATGGACATTGGCGGACGGCTGGCGCATGACGCCGACGCCGAAGATCACGGCCGACGGCGCCACAATCTCGCAGGCCGGCTACAGTGCTAAGGAATGGTGGGCCGCGACCGTACCGGGAACAGTACTTACGACAATGGTCGATCGCGGAGTGTATCCCGATCCCGATTACGGTTTGAACAATCTCGCGATTCCGGAAACCTTAAACAAACAAGACTATTGGTATCGTGTTGAATTTCGCACGCCGAAGGCTGCTGCTGGACGGCGCCTCACGCTGACCTTTGAGGGTATCAATTATCAGGCGGTGGTGTGGATGAATGGGCAGTCCGTGGGATCGATCAAGGGAGCATTCATCCGCGGCACATTTGACGTAACGGATGTCGTGAAGACCGACCAACCGAATTTTCTTGCGGTGCGAATCTCTCCGCCGCCTCATCCGGGGATCCCGCAGGAGCAGTCGATCAAAGGCGGTCCGGGAGAGAACGGTGGAATCATGTGCCTGGATGGCCCGACTTTTGTGGCGACGGAGGGTTGGGATTGGGTTCCAGCGGTTCGCGACCGCGATACCGGCATATGGCAACCGGTTACGCTGACGGCGACCCATGCAGTGAAGATTGGCGACGCGCAAGTGGTCACTATTTTGCCGCTGCCCGATACCAGCCGCGCTGCTGTCGAGATCACAGTGCCGCTGGAAAATATTTCGAGGGCGCCGGTGAAAGGGACACTCAAAGCGTCGTTCGGGGACATTNNTACCGTCACGAAAGAAGTCGCGATAGCTTCAGGCAAGAGTTCGGTGAAGTTGGCGCCCGCTGAGTTCTCGCAGCTAACGGTGCAGCACCCGCGATTATGGTGGCCGAACGGATACGGCCAGCCGGAGCTGTATACGTTGCAACTGAGCTTTTCGGAAGGAAGCAAAGTATCCGACAGCAAGCAATTGCGATTCGGGATTCGTGAGAGCACTTATGAATTGAGCTTGCTGGACAGTGCTGGCCACCTGCGGCGTTTGGAATATTCTCCGACCACGGCCAGGGTGAAAGGAGAGCGGGTGGTCGACGTCACTCATGACGGAATGCGCGACATTCCCGCTGCGGAGCCGTTCCCGCCAACTTTTCCACCTCAGTGGAAGGAGGGATGGAAGTCGTGGGTGTCGTCGCTGACGCCGGGAGGTGAATCGTCGGCGTCGGTGCAGATGCTCGAGGACACCAAACCTGCGCCTTATCTCGTGATCAAAGTAAATGGCGTACGAATCGCGTGTCGCGGAGGAAACTGGGGTATGGACGATTCGCGCAAGCGGGTCTCACGCGAACGTCTGGAGCCCTATTTTCGCCTGCACCGCGATGCCAACTTGAACATCATCCGCAACTGGGTTGGCCAGAACACCGAGGAGGTTTTTTATGATTTGGCCGATGAATATGGACTGCTGGTGTGGAACGATTTTTGGGAATCCACGGAGAACTATAACGTCGAAGCCGAGGATGTTGATCTCTTTCTGAAAAATGCACGCGACACCATCCTGCGATTTCGGAATCATCCGTCGATTGTGATGTGGTGCGGTCGCAACGAAGGCGTGCCGCAGCCCGTTCTCAACGAAGGTCTTGACGAATTGGTGCGATCGCAGGACGGGACGCGCTACTATTCGCCCAGTTCCAACCGCATCAATCTTCAGAATAGCGGGCCGTATAAATACACCGATCCAACGCTCTACTACACAACCCTGAATCGCGGGTTCTCGGTGGAAACGGGAACGCCGTCGTTTTCCACCATGGAGTCTTTTCAGGCATGGATTCCCAAGGCAGATCAATGGCCGGTCAGCGATGACTGGGCATACCATGACTGGCACCAGAGCGGAAACGGCGATATGGCGAGGTTCATGGCGGAAATGCAAGCGGAGTTCGGCGCTCCGGCGAGCCTGGAAGATTTCGAGCGCAAAGCGCAGATGCTCGACTACGTGGATCATCGCGCGATTTTTGAGGGGATGAATGCGCACCTGTGGGCTCCGAACAGTGGGCGGATGCTATGGATGACCCAGCCCGCGTGGCCCAGCAATACCTGGCAGATCCTCAACTCGGATTACGACACGCAGTCTTCATTCTATGGCGTAAAGAAGGCGTGCGAGCCGGTGCATGTGCAGCTCGATCTTTCGAACTACAACGTGGCGGTAGTGAATACAACCAATGATCCGCACACGGGATTGCTGGTGAGCGGGAGCGTATTTTCCCTCGACAACAAACTGCTGCTTCATCACGAGGAGAAAAAAGACGCCGCTGCGGATAGCGAAACGGACGGATTCAAACTGGATCTTGCGCCGTTACTCCCCCCGGATGGAATTGTGCTGGTGAAGCTGGAGATGCGGAATTCTTCCGGCGCAATGGTGTCGGAAAATCTTTACTGGCTGGGTGGCGAGAGTTCGTCCTATCGGCCATTGAATCATCTGGCAGCTTCTTCCTTAGCGTTGACAGCCAATTCCACACCCGCGGGCGACGAGGTTCATGTGCAGGTGCAGATACGAAATACTGGAACGGTGGCATCACTGGAGAACAAATTGACGCTGGTGAATGCGGCGGATGGGTCTCGGATTCTGCCGGCGTATTACACGGATAACTATGTGTCGCTATTGCCGGGGGAAAGCCGGGAAATTGATATTAAGTATCCTGCGAAATCTGCGAATGGTGCGGCGCAGCTAAACCTGCGCGGCTGGAATCTTGCGAAGCAGACCCTTCCGATAGCGTCGGCAGGAGCCGCTGCGAATTGAGGACCGCATGCTTAGGTGATGCGCCGTAGTTTCGTTAAACGTAGAAGGGACTGTAGTCTTGTACTTGACGTTCAATGACCCGCACGATCTCCGGGGTAACATCCTCCGCCCTGGCCCAATGTTCTTCGTACCACTCCTGCAGCACCCTCACCGGACGGCCCGTAATCTGAACGTTTAGTTCAATGTTTTCCGTCGACCCTGGATGAGAAAGGTTGGAAGAACCGACCAGTGCGGCCGATCCGACCACCTCCATGCGGGCGTGGGTTATGTAAGCTTTGGCGTGGAATTTCTCTTGGGATAGACGCGACACGCGATCTTGCCGGATCGCAGGCCGCCTACGATCGCAGGCACGCCTTGCAAGAAATCGTCCGTTCCTTTTCGGCTTCAATACTGTCATCCAAACTCCGCTTCGTATCTTCCAACGCCTCAACGAGGGCATTCTTGGTGCGAGGGGTCACGTCGCTGCCCATCAAGATGCGAAGTTGGTCGACCTTCTGCCACTCATCGTTGAGCGCAAGTAGTCCACCAATCTCAAAGTTGCCCGTTGCACAGTCAATCGCCTTTGAGATTTGGCACCAGTCGTGGAGGTAGCGTACTACCTTCCAGTCCAAGTCACTGTTGTCGAGGATGAATAGCTCGCTACCAGTAGTACTGGTGCGAGTCGGCATCTGAGTTAAGCTCCGCCACCTGATCCACGCCGCAGGATCGGAACAAACCGGAGGGCTGGCTATTCCCTTCACGCAGGGCTGAATGCGGGCACCTCACCACTGTTGCGAAACAGTTCCGAGATGCTCGCACCAAAGCCGGCCTGCCCGAGTCCCTGGTGCTGTATTGCGCACGTCACACCTTTGGCACGGCGGCGTATGGAGCGACCGGAAATCTCGCGATGGTGATGAATGTCATGGGCCACATCGATGTCCGTACCGCAATGCGGTACCAGCATCCGGTGTTGGATTCTGTGCGCGAAGCCATCGATCAGAGAAATCTACGTCACAAACCACGTCACCGCGAGCTGAGGGTACAGTGAAGACGGCGGTAAGTGATTGAAAGAATGGAGCCGACGAGCGGACTTGGACCGCTGACCTGCCGATTACGAAAAGACCCAACCTTGCGTATGTTGTTGTGAAGTATAGGTGCTTCGAAGTGGTTTTGGCGCGTTTCAGGGTGTTCTGGGAAGCTATTGTGCAGCAGTTCGGGCAGCGGATTTTGGAGCCTGAGGAGCCGTTTTCCCCGCTGCAAATCGGCTACTCAGCAAGATGCTGTGCAGCAGCTCCTCGATTTGCCGTGAGGTGCCGATTTTTCGAGTTGCGAGCGCATCTCAGCGACTTCAGTTGTCGCGCAGATTCCGAGCCGATTGTTCCATCAGCGCAGGCGCTCAGTTCACGGTCGCCCCCAGCGCAGCACCGCTTGTATTTCTCGCGGCAGCGATAGGAACACGGGTCGTTCCGGCTGACCTTGAGAGTGCTGCGCCGGGGAGCAGGATTCAATAGACGCTCTCTGCTCCCACAGTTCGAATGATTACCGCCCCCGTCTTAGCAGCAAACATCCTCCGATGAAGGAAAATACGCCCACCACAGCGCCGATAGCCATGCCAGCCAAAAACGGTGGGGAGTGCGCAGCTTCGCCCGCATTCAAAAAGTACTGGTGCAGCAGATGTGCGAAGGCGAGCGTCGTGAATAACACAGCCAGTCCACTCAAGATGTTCACAATTCGCATTTCGATTCCACCTCGACTAAGGAGTTCGCTATCTCGTGAAAGGGCTCACGCGCTTGGGGTCGTACTTGAAATCCACAAGGCCGTCGCGGTAGTCCAATTCCACTTCAAGCTGACGTAGCATGGCAAACCCCAGAAAGCCGGAAACTTCCGTCCCAGTGTGGCGGCTTATGGTGGAGAGGTCCAGCGTGATGATGCCCAAGTTCGCCTGCTGAAAGTGCCCGAAACGCAAAGTCGCTTTGTCAGAACTGTAGACCTTATCCACCGCGCCGTTCACACCATGAACCTGCACACGGTCTTCGGAACTAACTTTGCTGACCTGCCGCCCGGCACGCACCGAGAGGAGATTGCTGAAGGCACCCGTGTCGAGTCCGAACAGCATGGATTTGGAATTGTTCACGCTAGTGGGCACCAAGATGCTGTGGCCAAAGCGGAAAACTTTCGTCCAGTCCGCCATTTCGGGAGCAATGTAACGATCTCGGGGCAGGCGTCGTGAGGGTTTCACTGTCGGCGGGGAAGATTTCTGATCCTTCGGAGTCCCCTCATTCTCGCTATCTTCTTTCTGTTCCGAATTCGCCTGCTCCTCTCCCTCGCTGTTCAGCGATGTCGGGGTCACTGCGTCTTCGGGACGCTTGGGCAACGGAGATAGTTTGAGCCGCATTCCCGGAAGATCAATGTCAATGAGATACGTTCCGAAAACATCAGCCCCGATCAATCCGTCTTCATCACCCACCGACCCCTTGTCGCTTACGGAGATCACACAGTCTTGGAACTCCAGTTCGCCGATTCGGATGTGATCTGCTACCGCCGTGTAGCCGCTTTGCAAGCCTTTGTCGCCGATGCCTGCGTAGTGCGTCCTAGAAACGGAGGTCAATCCCGCCTTCTCAGCTAGCTTGCGGTTTACCATGATCCCGCCTGCTCCGGTGTCAAGAAGCAGATGGGCGTTCCGGTCATTGAGGCGAACCGACAGGCCTATGCCCCGCATCCGACGTGCATCCGCCCCGTACATTGTCACCAACTTGGTTTCGGTCTGCTCCACTTTGCTGACCAGCCTGCACGCATGAATGGGTTTGTCTGCTGTAGCTTTCAGAAACTCCAAATACTCGGTCATCCACTTTGTTTCTTCTTCATCATCAGGATGGGGACCGCTGAGGTAGGCCTCCAATGCCGCCAGCCTCTCCTTTCGTGGAAGCATCCGCAGCCATGCCCTCTGCACCTCGATATTGTCTGGAGCAACCTCATGGGCGCTCTGTAGCTGGTCATAGGCTTTCCGGTAGAGGGAGTACGAGCCATACAACCGTGCCAGCCCGAGATAGGCATGCACTTCCTTCGGATCAAGCTTCTTTGCCGTTAGGTAAGACACTTCGGCATCGGACATTTCACCGCGACGAAACTGGGCATCACCCTTCGCCGCCAGCAGCGCCGCCGAATTGGGCTGCGTGGCCAACGCGGCGTTCACGCCGTCCAACGCTTCATCAATCTTCTGTTGCCGCAACATTGCCCGCACCAGCCCAACTTGCGCAGCCACCAATTCCGCAGGCAGGAGCCGCGAATCATTCTTCAGAAGGGCCTGATAGCCAGCCTCCGCTTCCGCGAACTTGCCCGCCCGATAAAATTGGTCGGCAGCCGCAAGTTCCGGATTCGTAGCTGGCGGCTTGGCGTCATCACCAAGCACTGTGGTCCGCAGCGAGAGCAGCAGAAGAACGGTGACGAGGGCCGAACGCAAGAAAGCGAACATTGGATGATGCACTCCCGGTGAGCGGAGCAGAGTAGCACGATTTTCGGTCTTCGGCGCAGTCCTTTCCGCCGTCGTGCCTTCACCCGCATGACTTAGTAGCCGCTGTCCTCACTGAGGAAGGTGAACTCGCCCGATGACGCCGGAGATTTGCTCATTCGCGATTCGGCGCTCTGGGATTGCGGCATTCATCGGGGATTCATTTTCGCACGAACGGCTCCGGCGTGGGTGATCCGTCAGGAAGGCGATCTGCGGGGATTTGCCTCCCCGAGTGGATTCAGGGTCAGCTTGGGCGTCTCAACCACCGTTGGCGGGCTTTGTGGCCAAGTAGGAACCATCTCAAAGGAGCCATAGTGACCCACATTGCGATCCCCATTGTGCTTTCCTGCCGCTGCCATCAACAATTCCTCAGATGACCCCGGTAATTAGCGGTTCGCTGGGTTATCCCGCTAAAGTGCACAATGGGGTAAAAGCATGAAGCGAGTTCTGATTCTAATTCTGGCGATAACGACCTTGGCTGCGGCGCGGGATAAGAAACCAAAGGCTCAGCCGGGACCGTATGTATTTACCAGCAAAGCTTCTGCTCAAACGCTCAAGGTGCTAATCGTCCAAACCAATCTAAGAGAAGGATACGCTCTCGATTCCGACCACCAGTTCGAGTTCCGATTCTCGAAGCCAGCCCAGATGCCCGTCATAAGTGCGCTTTTCATGGCTTCAAGTGCATGTACGGGCATGACCACCAAAAAGGTGTGGTCATACACGCTGGCGGAACTCAATGACATGACAAAGGTGACTGTGCAGCCTGTCTGGGAATATCCGGACGATTACTGCAAAACGCAAACTCAGGAGTTGATATGGAGTCAGCGAGAGGAGATTACAGCATTTCAAGCGATGCTAGACAAAGCTCCCACTTCGAGTCCGCATATTTCAACTTCAACTCCTGCTCTGGCTTCGCCAGCAGTTGCTCCGGCTTCCCCTCCAAAGTCGGTCGCAGATCAGGAGCAGAGTTCGAAGCAACATACTGCTTGTATGGAATTGGCGAAGGACAATCCCAGCATCACTTGCAGATAAGCATTAGGAGAGCGTGCTGGGATACCGCCCAGCCATCACGGTCTCTGGTCTTGCCGCAATTTCGCTACGCCGCCTACTTCTTCGCCGCTTTCAACTTCGCCCACCTTGCCCGTTGTGCCGCCGCGATCTTCCTGCGGGCTGATGCTGACATGGTATGACCTTTCCTGTGGGCTGAGCCCGTCACTGCCTTCGCTGGCTGCGATTCCTTCCGAGCATTCGCCCATCTCGCCTTTTGAGCTAGCGCCATTTTCCGCCGCGAAGCTGCCGATATTGTTCGCGTTGGTCGGTTTGCTTTCCGGAATGTTCCCGAACCGTTTAACGACTCGATCACCGAAATCGCTTGGTCTAACTTCTCTACCTGCAACTGCGATTCTCGCCGCTCAGCGCGAAGCTGCTGAAGCGCATTGGTTAGATTTGACATTGTTGCCCCCTCAAGATTAACAGCGGGGAATATTGTATAAGATTGGAAACCTTCGCCGTTGAGTCCCGTCAGTTCGCGAAGACATCAGGACACCGAGAACCGAGTCCATGGTCGCCAACCGTACAGTGGGCCGAGCGGATCATGGCATCCGGGCATTGCGTCACGGAGTACCCAAACATGACCGTGGACAATTTTTGTCAATCGCTCACCGCAACCAAACCGCCTGCGGAACTCACACTCGCGCTCGTCGGCCTATGGTGGGATGCCAAGGGCGATTGGACGCGGGCCCACGAATCCGCTCAGCAAGACGAAGGACCCGAGGGTTCGTGGGTACACGCCTACCTGCATCGCAAGGAAGGCGATCAGGGCAACGCAGTCTATTGGTATGGTCGGGCGGGGAAGCCTGTGTGCCGACAACCAGTCGATGCGGAATGGCTCAGCATCGTGAGAGATTTGCTGGGATAGATCGACCTCTCACTTTTTGTGATTGCTAGTCTGCA
>PLEA01000695.1:0-122 GCA_003136335.1 Acidobacteriaceae bacterium
AGATAGTTGTCGTAGTAACCCAGACGGGCAGGGGTTCCACCTTTGGTCGCGTAGGTCGAATCGGGATCAGTAGTCGATACTTGGTCCTGCTGGTGCACTGGCTCTTCCGTCGGGTTCTGCTG
>PLEA01000695.1:155-15323 GCA_003136335.1 Acidobacteriaceae bacterium
CTCTTCAAACAACTGCTCGAACACTTTCGATTCCTGAAAACGTCCGTGGCGATTCTTCGAGAACGTGGAGTGATGCGGAATCTCCTGATCGAATCCCAGCCCGGTGAACCAGCGCCAGGCCAGATGCATGCGCAGTTCCTCGACCAGTTTACCCTCACTCGTAATGCCATACAGGTAGCCGATCAACAGGATGCGCAGCAGAAGCTCTGGATCGATTGAAGGGCGGCCCGGTCTCGCTGTAACTCTCCTTCAACCTCTCGCGCACAAAGGCAAGGCTGATGTGCTTATCGATGAGCCGCAACAGATGCGTCTCAGGAACCTGATCTTCCAATCGGAAGTAGTAGAACAACGCTTCGGATCGGGAGTGTTGTCCCATCATGATCAGCGCACCTCCGAGAATGGTGATCCAGCAAAGCATGGCAGGGAAATTACTCCTCCTTAATTGCCACGCTTCTGCCACTTTTCCTCTCGCTAATCACAGTGACTTTTTCAACACCCGCGCCTGATCGACAGTTATCGGGTGTTGCTATCGAAACGGGGTACCGCCTCACATTAGTATCGATTTCAGAAACTCTTTCGTACCGGATGGCCCTGTCATTCGCAACGTGACTGGCCCCATCTCTGGTTCCACAGCCAACTCAAACCTTAGGAACGGGCAACACTCACGCTCAGCCGCTATCAGTTCAGCAGCGATTGCAATCCATCTCTTGTCGTCGCGGATTCGGAACAGGTAACCGTCAGCGAGCTCCTGAATCGTAATCAGGGTAGTTTTGAACTGAGCAATAAGAGTTGCCTCTCGGCTGCGTAGCTCTTGACTAGACAACCGGCACGCTACAGGAATTTCGTCAGGCATGTCTTCACCCTCCAATCAGGTGGCGGCTCGACCACCAACGTCGCGCTGCCACTCCAGCCCAGACAAACTCAACGACTCCAAACGGCCACGCACCTTGCAGAAACCCATAAGCGGAACCCATCAAGCAAGAAATGGCGAACGCCAAGATGAACCACGCGCTATGTTTTTCCAGCGCATAGCAAACGAGCATAGCGGTCACCGCGAAAAGCCCGAATATTGTCAGTGGAGTCATGGTCGTAAGGCCAAATTCTACCCAGGCCAAATTCTACACATTGACAAAGGGCGGGCTCGAGAATTACCATAGGCGAATAAAAGACGAACATGGCATGTCTTCCCTGCCCTTCCTCCCCGTGCCCGATAAGCCGCGACTTATCGGCATCGCCCGTCTGGCCTCCGAAGGCGAATCTCTGCGCGAAGGGCACAACGTCGAATACTTCACTCTCCCCTCCAAGTCGCTGCTGAACCGCTGCGTTAGCAACCGTCTGATGCCCTTTACTTGGACTATCAATCCCTACCGCGGTTGCGAATTCGGATGCCGCTACTGCTACGCCCGCTACACCCACGAGTTCATGGAAATGCGCGATGGCATGGAGTTCGAGCAGAAGATTTACGTCAAGCAGCACGCTGCCGGCCTGCTCCGCCACGAACTCCGCCGCGTCAAATTCGACGAAGCCATTGCGCTCGGCACCGCGACCGATCCTTATCAGCCGGCGGAACGCCGCTACGGAGTTACGCGCGAAATTCTTGGCGAGTTCGCCCGCCATCGCGGCTTCGAGCTCGGCATCGTTACCAAGTCGAATCTGATTGTCCGCGACCTCAACCTATTGCAGGAAGTCGCTCGCTCGAACAAACTCTCCGTCCACATCACGGTCACAACTCTCGATGTCGAACTGGCGCGGATTCTCGAGCCCCGTGCCCCGCGGCCCGATCTGCGCCTCGACGCTGTGCGCACCCTGAGCCAGGCCGGACTGCGCGTGGGCCTGAGTTGCTCGCCAGTAGTTCCGGGAATCACGGATTCGCCCAAGGACTTGGAAAGCTTGGTCCGCGCCGCCGCCCAAGCCGGCGCCGACTACGTCTTTGCGAATCCACTTTTTCTGAAGCCGTGCTCAGCGGCCGTATTCCTTCCCTTCCTCGAGCAAAACTTCCCGCACCTCGCCGAGAATTACCGGCAGCGCTATCAAGACCGCGCCTTCCTTCCGCCCGCCTACGCCAAGCGACTGTCGCATCTGATCGCGCACCTGCGCGAGAAATACAAGATCACAAGCGCCCGCCGCGAGCGCTACGCGCCGAAGTGGCCGGTTCAGGCTTTCGATGAGCAGTTGAGTCTGTTGTAAAAAAGCCTTTCACCGCTGAGTACGCAGAGTACGCCGAGTAAAGTCTTAAGACAGATACCTTTCTAGGTCAACATCTGAGCTCGCCAGCCAAGAACTTCCTAGCATCGCGTTCTCTGCGTGCTCGGCGGTAAGAAACATCTTCTATAATCGTGATTCCACATGACCGCCTCTTTCCCACCCGCGGGACAATCCCCTGCCGAACGAATCCCGACTGGCACGCGCCTGCACAATTTCTGGCGGCGCGTCACCGAAGGTCTCGAGGTCAGCCAGCTCTGGTCGCAGTTCGAGTCCGAGGCGCGTACCAGTTATCGCCTTTACTCGCGCGACGTCGAGGCGAAAACACCGGAAGGGCTCACCCGGCGCGGGCGGCGCCTGCACGTCGTCAAGGAATTCTTCTGGGCGGTATTCGAAAAGCTCTCACCCGCACGCCGTGTCTTGCTGCTCCTGGCGCTGATTCTACTGGTACTTCCTCACAGCGGATTCGAGTACAGCGGCGATGGCAAAGGCCACATCGTCGAATTCGATCTTCACTTCTGGGCAGCCCTTCTCCTGCTCCTGCTGCTCATGCTGGAGATCGCCGATCGCGTGGTCATGAAGCGCGATCTCCAGATCGCGCGCGAGATCCAGACCTGGCTCTTGCCCGGCGCCCCTCCTCAAATTCCGGGCTTGGTCGTCGCCTATGCCACGCGCCCCGCCAACACCGTCGCCGGCGATTACTACGACGTCTTCCCGCGCCCCGGCCGAATCAACGAAGAGAACCGCGTGATCCTCGCAGTTGCCGATGTAGCCGGCAAGAGCATTCCCGCCGCCATGCTCATGGCCACGTTTCAGGCCAGCCTCAAAACTCTTTCCACCGCGCAGGTAGCCCTGCCCGAACTCGCTTCCAACATGAACCGCTACGCCTGCAGCAACAGCCAGGGCGGCTTGCGTTTCACCACCGCGTTCCTGGCGGAATACGATCCCCTCCGCCGCACGCTCGACTACATCAACGCCGGCCACAACAATCCCATCCTGCGCCGCGTTAGTGGACAAATCGAGCGCCTCGATGTCGGCGGCCTTCCCTTCGGCATTCAGCCGGAAGTGAAATATGAATCCGCGACCGTCACGTTAGCGCCCGGCGACTGGCTGATCATCTTCACCGACGGATTAGTGGAGGCCGAAAACGCCCGCCAGGATGAATACGGGGAGCGGCGCCTGCTGAGCGCGATTGAAGCGGGACAAGCCGTCGCGCCCGCAGAAATGCTCAAGCGCCTCATGGCCGAACTCGATCTTTTCGTTGGCAATACCCCCCAGCACGACGACGTCACTTGCATGCTGCTGAAGGCCGAAAGCTTCTTGTAGCGCCGGCCTCTTGCCTTCGCAGGCGCGGGCGAGACGCCCCCGCGACAGCCGCCGAGACGGCGGCGCTACGTTTTGAAGGTACTGCCGGCCCACATACGCAAGCCAAAGCTTCGCCAGCGTTCTAATGTCAGGAATTGTCAGTTCTCCGACACATTTTGCCAGATCGAGGAAGTCGAACTCCAAGGGAAGAGACTGAAGTTTACCCTTCCTCTGAAAACAAAGCGCTTGCCGAAGTGCTAAGGGGACCCAAAGTAACTGGCGACTTTGGCTAAGCAAGTGCAAATATCGTGACGACTGCGTGATTCATGAGCAGAATAAAATTCGAAACAAACGAGGGGAAAATCGAGATGCGTAAACAAAAGGGTTTCTCACTAATCGAGCTGCTGATCGTGGTGGCAATCATCCTGATCATTGCAGCGATTGCAATTCCAAACTTGCTGCGCGCCCGCATGTCAGCCAATGAGGCGTCCGCCGTCGGCTCCATCCGTACTCTCAACACGGCTGAAATCTCCTATACCACTACCTATACGGCCGTCGGCTTTTCGCCGAATATCCTTTCTCTGGGCGGCGCCCCCGGTGTGGCGTGCGTTCCGGCAGTCGGTTCGGCCTGCTTAATCGATAGCGTGTTAGCTGCAGGCATCAAGAGCGGTTACACCTTCTTGGCAACCAGCGTTGCCGGTGGGCCTCCGACCGTGTCGTACGAAGCGTCGGGCGTTCCGGTCACTGTCAACCAGACCGGCATCCGCAGCTTCTGCTCTTATGAAGACGGTGTGGTTCGCACTCAGCCTACGGGCGCCGCGATCGCCACCGTGGCAGCTTGCCAGGCTCTAGCTCCTCTCTAAAAAGCTAGTTTTAAGTTGGCAAAGTACCTGGGGGAGGGTACCAGCCGGGGAGCAGCGAACGAAAGTTCGCTGCTCTTTTGTTTTTGGTTTTTGTCGCCGCTTTTCCGGCCATTCTCTGTTCCCCATTGCGCATTGCCAATTCCTGGCAGGACGACAAAAAGTGTCAGCCCAATTGTGGCAATTCCGCTTTATGGGATCAGACTCCGCCCATGCCAAGTTTCCCCGTTCTCCCTGAAAAACAAGCACTTCGCTTCATTGTGACCCATTGAGGCATGTGCACCGGACTGTGGAAATTCACATGCATCGGAAAGGCGGGGCATCTGAGAAACACGGATCAACAAATTCAATCCAAGGAAGACTAATCGAGCTGTTGATCGTGGTGGCTATCATCCTGATCATCGCAGCGATCGCGATTCCGAAGCGTGTTGGCCGCCGGCACCAAGAACGGTTACACCTTCGCGGCTGCCAGAGTCGCCGGCGGTCCGCCCACCGTGTCTTACGAAACGTCGGGCGTTCCAGTCACAGTCAACCAGACCGGCATCCGCAGCTTCTGCTCTTACGAAGACGGTGTGGTTCGCGTTCAGCCTACGGGCGCCGCGATCGCCACGGTGGTAGCTTGCCAGGCCCTGGCTCCTCTCTAAAAAGCTAGTTTTAAGTTGGCAAAGTACCTGGGGGAGGGTACCAGCCGGAGAGCAGCGAACGAAAGTTCGCTGCTCTTTGTTTTCTCTTCAGACCTCTGGAAAGTGACAATTTCTGTCAACGCGCCGAATGCAAACCACATTCATGACGCGCACTCTGCCGGTCCCTCGCGTAAGCCACTAGTTTGGAAAGACATAACAGTTACTGCTTTGCGTACGGGAAAAGTCGGAGTGGCGACGGAAATGCTGAGGATTAACTGTTGCCCAGCGCCTGAGAGGAAGTTATTCAACGAGCTAAGCATATGCGTACACAAACGGGATTCTCCCTTATCGAGTTGCTGATCGTGGTGGCGATTATCCTCATCATCGCAGCCATCGCGATTCCCAACCTGCTCCAAGCCAGGATGTTGGCCAACGAATCCTCCGCAGGCGCGGGGTTGCATGTCCTCCAGACCGCGGAGATCACCTACAACAACTCCTACCCAACCGTTGGTTATGCCAACACCCTCGGACAGTTGGGCGGTGCGACCCCGTGCGCTCCAGCGGTAGCCACAGCGTGCATCATCGATAATTTGCTGGCTACCGCAACGCCTGGCAGCGGGGGCAAGAACGGCTACTATTACCAGGCAACCGGGACCGTGAGCGGAGGAGCCACTTTCAACACAGCTTATATCGTGGGGGCAGCGCCCATTATCGTCCACTCCACCGGAAACCGTGATTTCTGCTCCACCAACGATGCGACTCTGCGTGCGCAGTTAGCCACCGCGGGTGATTTGCCGGTGACTACCGAGGCAGCCTGTGTCGCGTACCCGGCGGCTCTATAAGGACTGAGTCTTATATCAAGTTGAGAAACCTGCCAGCCGTAGAATGTTTTCTCTCTATCCACAACGTCCGACCCTGATTTCACTTTTAACGAAATAGTGACTCTCGTAACTGGACTGGCCATTTTCTATTGTCCTATCTTGCTGATAATATTTTTTGAAAACACTTTTTGGACGGTACTTTCGCACAATGGCCGCAATCGAAATCCTTGGACTTGAAAAGACCTACATGGTGGGCTTCTGGCGCAAGCGCCCCAAACGCGCCTTGCAACCGCTTCATCTCACCGTCGAAGAGGGAGAGATCTTTGGCTTCCTCGGCCCCAACGGCGCGGGCAAAACCACGACGTTGAAAATGCTCATGGGCCTGGTGTTCCCGACCGCGGGCTCGGCTCGCATCCTCGGCCACGAATGGACCGATCCTGAAGTCAAAGCACAGATCGGCTTCCTTCCCGAGCAGCCTTACTTCTATGACTACCTGACTGCCCACGAATTGCTCGACTACTACGGACAGCTCTCGGGAGTTCCCGCTAAAGACCGCAAGCGTCGAGTCGAAGAAGTGCTGCAGCGCGTGGGTCTCACGGACGTGAAGGGCGTGCAGTTGCGCAAGTTTTCCAAAGGCATGCTGCAGCGTGCCGGCATCGCGCAAGCCATTTTGCACAACCCCAAACTGGTCTTCTTCGACGAACCGATGTCGGGCTTGGATCCGCTGGGACGCCGCGAAGTGCGCGACCTGATGGAGCAACTCAAGCAGGAAGGCAAAACGGTATTTTTCTCTACCCACATCCTCTCTGACGCCGAAGCGCTCTGCGACCGCGTGGCCATTATTCACAAAGGCGAATTGCGTGGCGTGGGTGCGGTGGAAGATTTGACCTCGACCGTTCAGGGCAAGGTGGAAGTCATCTGGCAAGGCACGCAAATCCCGGCTTCCATGAAAGCCTTGGGCGCGGAATGCCACGTCACCGGAGATACCGTCCGCGCCATCCTCCCCGAGAAGCAGCAGGATGCCGCCATCGACTCCCTGCGGCGCGAGCGCATTCGGTTGATTGCCATCACTCCACTACGCACGTCGCTCGAAGCCTACTTCGTGGAGAAGTTGCAGCACTCCCAAACTACCGCGGGGAAAATATCATGATCCCGCGCATGATTTATATTGCCTCTAACACTTTCCGCGAAGCGGTTCGCGACCGCGTCCTCTATAACCTGATCGCCTTCGCCCTGCTGCTTTCGGGCGCGGCCATTTTCGTTGGCCAGATTTCCATCGACATTGAGCGCCTGGTCGTCATCAACCTTGGGCTGACAGCGGTCTCTCTATTCGGCGTGGTGATCGCTATCTTCATCGGGATCGGCCTGGTCTCGAAAGAAATCGAGAAGCGCACGCTCTACACCGTTCTGTCGCGCCCCGTCCGTCGCTGGGAGTTCATTGTCGGCAAGTTTCTGGGCTTGGCCGGAACGCTGGTGGTGAACACGTTCTTTATGGCCATTGGAGTCTTCGGGGCACTGCTCTACGTTGCTCACAAGTTCTCCGCTCCCGACGCGTTGATTCTGGTGGCGCTCTATTTCATCATCCTCGAATTTCTTATTATCTGTTCGCTGGCGCTGTTATTCTCGTCGTTCTCTTCGCCGCTGCTTTCCGCCGTCTTCGCGTTCTCCCTGTTCGTGATCGGCAGCTTCGCCGACGACCTGCGAGGTTTCGCCACGTTGACTCACGGCCCCACCCGATGGTTCGCCACAGCCGCGGCCTACGTGGTGCCGAACTTCTCCGCGCTCAACGTGATCAGCGCGGTCGCGCATCAGCAACCGCTCGGCTCGCAACTCATCCTGCAGAACACGCTCTACGCATTGTTCTATACGGTGATGGCCCTGAGCGGCGCAGTCCTGATCTTCGAGCGCAGGAACCTGAAATGATTTTGCGAATTCCAGACCGGAGTTCCGTGAGATGACCGCCCCGCAGCGCACCACCATCATCGCCGCCGGGTGCCTGGCCGTCTCCATGGTCGCGAGCATTCTTCTGCTGCGGCGCCTCGACCAAATCCGCCCTCAGGCTACTCTCGACGATGCTCTTTACATCAGCTCACCGCAGATGGTGAAGCGCGCCAGTCTGGGCTTCGACGGCATAATGGCCTGCATCTATTGGACGCGAACCGTTCAGTACTTCGGCTACCGACTTCACAACCGCTCCCGCAGTTACAACGAACTAGCCCCCTTGCTGACGATCACCACGGCGCTCGATCCGCATCTGTTCCCCGCGTACGAGTTCGGTGCCAGTTTTCTCGCGCCGCCCCCGCCCCACGGCGCCGGCGAACCTGCCCGCGCCATTGAACTGATGGAGTATGGCATCCAGCACAATCCTGATAACTGGCGGCTCTACTATGACCTCGGCTTCGTTTACTACACCGAGCTTAAGGACTACAAGAAAGCCGCCGAGGTCTTCGAACAGGGCTCGAGGGTTCCCAACGCGCATCCCTTCTTGAAGGTTCTAGCTGCTGACATGGCCGGGCACGCCGGCGATCTCACTACGGCGCGTTTGTTGTGGAGCGCCACCTACGAGTCCAGCCACGATAAGTTAATCCGCCAGAACGCTGTCGAACACCTGCGCGCGATCCAGGTGGACGAGGACGTCACGAAGTTGGAATCCGCCGTCACTCGCTTCGCCGATCGTACGGGGCAGGTTCCCAGCAGCATGTGGGAACTTGCTTTCGCCGAACATCTTCCCGGCCTCCCCGTCGATCCGGACGGACATCCCTACGTTCTGAGTCTGGAAGGCCACGTCGAAGTAGAGAACCCGGACGATTTCAACTTCCTCACCAAGGGCTTGCCGCCCGGATACAAGCCTCCCGCATTGCCCAAATTCCACGAGCACAACCAGTAGTCTGCGCTTTGACCACGAAAGTCCACTAGCCCGTATTATGTCTAAGCTTCCCGTTTTTCCATGGATTCTCCGTCAGAAATCAGCGTCTTGAAAACCGTGTGGCGATGGTGGACGTACGCTGCCTCGCACGAGGGTTACTACCGTGCGACCCGCCGCCTGGTCGGAGTTTTGTGGGAGTTCGCGCGCGATTCCACTCCCGAGCGTCTGCGGCAACGCTACGGCGATGCCGACTACGACTGGGATTATCGCGTCAACACGACCAGCGGCGCCGTCGGATGGCGCGATCGACTGCTGGGCCAGTTCCATTCCGCATACCAGCCCACCGAACCGGCGGCGTTTCACGAGATGCTCAACGCGCTGCAGCAGTCATCAAGTCGGGACCAGAATCCCAACCGGACAGTTCTTGACTTCCGCGACTTCACCTTCATCGACCTGGGCTCCGGAAAAGGACGCACGCTTCTGATGGCGTCGGACTATCCCTTCCGTCGCATCGTAGGCGTGGAGCTTCTTCCGTCGTTGCACCAAATCGCGCAGCAGAACCTGCGCCAGTACAAGAGCGAAGCGCAGAAATGTTTCACGTTCGAATCGATCTGCGCCGACGCCACAGCCGTCCCTTTTCCCGATGAGCCACTCGTGATTTTCCTGTTCAATCCCTTCCCCGAATCGGGCATGCGGCATGTGCTTTCGAACCTGGAACAATCTCTGCGCGCTCATCCCAGACCGGTCTATGTGCTCTATCACAACCCGCTGCTGGAGCACGTGCTGAGCGAGGGCGCGCAGTTGCGAAAAACAACCAGTACGCACCAATATTCAATCTTCAGTAACCTATAATCTCTGACCTGATTACCGTCTTCCCTTCTTTGGAACTTTTATGCACTTCCTACGATTGCTTTACGCGATCTTTATGAGTTTGTGGATGTAATTGACTATCTGAATCACACAATGGGGACGTAATAACTATGCGAACTTCTCTGTCTAAAGCCTTAACCGCGACTTTCCCTTGTGCACTCGGTCTCGTTCTCATCTTCACTCAAGTGGAGCATTGCAATGCCCAGACGATGGCTGCGGCGCGTGAACAGCCGCCCGCTGGGGCCCGCGACGATGGAAGTGGCCCCGGTCATCCCGCGCCGACAGCAGCGACGGTCGCGCCCGATCCGGAAATACCGACGGCGGTGGCGAAACAGCTCGCCGCCATGCAGGCGGAAATCGAGGAACTCAAGGCAGAACTGAAAAACCGTGGCGCGACTGGAGCAGCGTCTCCTTCTTCTGAAGGATCGGCATCTGTCCCCCCACCAGCGACCAAAGCAACCGAAGCCACGCCCTTGACGGCGCCGGTCGAGAAAGCCGCGGTGCAAGCGCCCAGCGACTCCCCGGCAGCCGCAGCTGCAACAAAAGAGAAAATCAGACCGTTCTCGGACTGGGACTGGACTTGGCTGAACGGCAACCCGCGCAACAAAGACACGGCCTTTGATTCAAAATTCTTCACTCCGGAAATTCGGGCTGATGTGACCTACACCTACGATTTCAACAAACCGATAGACAACTCCATGGGAGGATCGAGCGAACTGTTTCGCTCGAATGAAATCCAGTTGGAGCAATTGGGCATTGGTGGCGATTTCCACTATGACAATGTCCGCGCCAGATTCATGACTCAGTTCGGCATGTATTCCACGGCGACTGTGCGCAACGATCCGAGCTATGCCAAAGGACAATGGACGGTTAACGAGGCGGACCGTCTTTTGTCGGAAGCTTACGGCGGTTATCACATCGACGCGTTGAACGGAATCAACATTGACGCCGGAATCTTCATGTCGTACATCGGCCTATTTAGCTATTACAACTTCGATAACTGGGCTTACCAGCCGTCGTACGTTTCCTCAAACACTCCATGGTTTTTCGAAGGCTTGCGCGTGCAGATTTTCCCCACGCCCCACTTGAAGATCGAGCCCTGGTTCATCAATGGATGGCAATCGTACGCCTCCGCCAATTCCAGAAAGGGGTTGGGCGGGCAGATTAAGTGGACGCCGAAGCCCTGGATGAACATCGTCTCCAACAATTACGGGTTGGGCCATGACGACCTGTACATCCCCAACCGCGGCCGCATCCACACCGACGACAGTATCGAAATTAAGTATTACGATAAACCGGGACAGACGCTCGATAAAATGGCGTTCTCCTTCACGGGCGATCTGGGATGCGAATTTGGCGGGGGCGTCAGTTGCTACGGAGATAAAGCCGGCGGTCCCAAGCAGAGCTTTGTCGGCTACATGCTCTACAACCGCACGTGGTTCAAAAAGGATACGTACGGCTTAACCATCGGCGGGGGCCAGATTAATAACCCCGGACGCTATCTGGTGCTGGTGCCTCCGATCAACGGCGAGACCGCATCTTCGGCGGCGATTAACGCACCCTACTTCACCGGGAATCCCGGCGATCCGTTTAAGGCGTGGGATATGTCGTTGACCTACGATTACATGCCCCGGCAATGGCTCACCTTCCGCTGGGAATACGACTATCGCCACGCGAGTGTGCCCTACTGGACGGGTCGCGGCGGAGTTACGCCGCCGGGTTCAGGCGGAGTGCCCTACACCAACAACGGATCTCCCCAATTCTTTGCCTGCAATGACGGAAATACGTCTGGCGCATTAACCCTCGGCGGCGCGCAAACCGCATGCGCCGGACAAGGCAGCAGCGTATGGTTTCCTGATCTACGGCGGGACGAGCAATTCGTCGACATCGACATTATGGTTAAGTTCTAGGGGTGAAAACGAATTCTCGACTCCCGTGAATAGGCGTCATCTTGACCGGAGCCGTTTCTCAGGCGGAGGGAAAGATCTCGCGCGCAGACTCTGGCACGTCCGGAGAAGCTCACACCGAGATCCCCTTCGACTTCGCTCCAGAGCAGGCTCTCCACCGGCTGAACCCCGCCGTCGTCGGGATGACGTCCTCGAAATTATGACGGGAGATCCAAAACTAAACCACCCTCGGCAAACTGCTACAATTTGGTAGGAGTTCCCCAGCAGGAGCTTACCCCGTGTTTCCCTCCCGAGTGCGCGTGAGGGTGCTGACATGTTTGGGCGAGTACCCGGTGAAAAGCTATCGACATGCGAATCCGTTTGCTTCGCTTTGCCATTGTGCTGTTCGTGACGTCGACTTTCCCGTCAGCTGCTGGCTTTGGTGTTGACGTTAAGACGCTGGCGGCGGCGGTCGATGTTCACTACAACCATCTGCACTCGCTCCAGGCGGAGTTTACCGAAGTGTATCGGGGCTCGGGGATGGAGCGAACCGAGTCCGGAACGCTATGGCTGAAAAAACCCGGCAAGATGCGGTGGGAGTACCGTTCTCCCAGAGAGAAGCTGTTTGTCAGCGATGGGAAAGACGCGTGGTTTTACGTCCCGGAGGACCGCCAGGCGCGGAAGACGGCGGCAAAGAAGCTGGAAGACGTGCGCTCTCCGCTGGCATTCTTGCTAGGTAAAACCAAACTGGAGAAAGAGTTACAAGGATTATCTCTAGCTCCGGACGTAGAACCGCTGCAGCCGGGAAACGTGGTTCTCCGCGGGGTGCCGCAGGCGCTGGCGGATCGAGTCAGTGAGATCTTGCTGGAGATTACGCCAAGCCACCAGATTGCCCGGATTGTTATCCAGGAGGTGGACGGGGCGGCCACGGAATACCGCTTCGGTGAGATGAAGGAGGATGTGCCGATCGGCGATGGGAAGTTCAACTTTAAGCCTCCGGCGGGAACGGAGACAGTGGAGGGGGGCCTGGGGCCTTAGGTTTGGGCGGTGATCGCCTCGCTTCGCTTGGCGGACAGCCGAGGCGGCTGTCGCGACGTGAGATGCCGGGGTTACTTGCGGTACTGCTGGGGCGGTTTTGAACCTCGCCGGCGGCTTAGAATAGTAAGTGGGAATGTTAGACTGAGGCTGGAGGGGTGTACTCCGGAGACGACAGAATAGTCGGCACATGGCGGAATTTGTCGTAAAAATCGCGGACGATCGCGGGCGCGTCCAGCAGCACGTCGAGCACGGCTATTCAGAGGCCGAAGTGCGCGACCGCTTCTCGCAGCAAGGCTACCTCGTTTACTGGGTCAAGCCCCAGGGAATGCTGACGTCTGGAGTTTCGCTGCGCCGCCGGCGGAAGCTGAAGCAGGACACGTTTCTGGTGTACAACCAGCAGTTCCTCACGTTGATCCGGGCCGGGCTGCCCATCCTGAATTCGCTCGAACTGCTGATCAAGCGGCAGAAGGACGCGCAGCTGCGGCAGATTCTGGAGAACGTGCGGGAGCGCGTAAAGGGCGGAGAGCTGCTCTCTGATGCCTTCGCGGCTCAGGGCATTGTCCCCAAGATTTACACCACAACTTTAATGGCGGGCGAGAAGAGCGGCAACATCGACGAGGTGCTGACGCGCTACATCGCCTTCCAGCGGCTGGCCATGACCTTCCGCAAAAAGTTGTTCGTGTCGCTGATTTATCCCACGCTGCTGGTCACCGTCGTGCTGATCATGGTGACATTCCTGTTTACCTACGTTGTGCCCAAGTTTGCGGAGCTGTTCAACAGCCTGGATGCGAAGCTTCCGGCGATCACGTTATTCATGCTGGCGGTCGGGCAGAACGCGCAGAAATATGCCCCGTTTTTTTTCGTCGGGCTGGCAATCCTCGGTTTTGTGCTGTGGCGCTGGAAAGATACCGACCGCGGCGCGGACCGCATTGACCGGATCGTGCTGAGCATGCCGCTGCTGGGCGATATCCGGTTGAAGCACCAGGTGGCGAGTTTTTCCAGAATGCTTTCGACGCTGTTGCAGGGCGGGCTGCCGCTGGTGCCGGCGATGGAAACCGCAGGCTCCTCGATGAGCAGCCGGCGCATCTTAAAAGGTGTGATGCGGGCAGGCATTCGTGTGCGCGAGGGACAGGGCCTGGCTCCCAGCCTGGAAGAGCAGGAAATTTTTCCGGAGTTGGCCGTGGAAATGATCGAGGTAGGCGAATCTACCGGAGCGCTGCCGGCCATGCTGAACTCAGTGGCGGAATTTTACGAGGAAGACGTGCAGACGGCGCTGGGAGCATCGATGGCGCTCATTGAACCGCTGATCCTGATCGTGATGGCGATTTTCGTGGGCGGAGTACTGATCTCACTGTATTTGCCGATCTTCACTCTAGGCGTGCACTGAGCGGGAGCGGAGAGAAAAACGGATTCCTCCGTTCGGTCGGAATGACAACGCTGCGGGTCGGAATGGCAAAGGGTTTTTAGGGCGCGGACGCGGATAAAAGAAATGGCGACAGCCGATAAGAAATCGTTGTTCGTGAATGGTGGGAACGGCGGGCCAATTAGCCCTACCGGCAATCCCCTTACCGACCTGGAGCGTGCGCAGGACGTGGCGCGGCGCTATCGCTGTGAATTCATAGATCTAGGTGGCTTCGAACTGCATCACGAACTGTTCAAGAAGATTCCAGTCGAGCTGATGTTCCGCTACAACTTCGTTCCGCTCGAAGAGACCGCTGACGGCAAGCTCGCCATCGCCATCGCCGACCCTAGCCAGCTGATGATGATCGACGAGATCAGCTTGCTGCTGAAGCAGCGCATCATCACCAAAGTTTCGACCCTGAAGCAAATCTCGGACATTCTCAAGAAAACCGAGCAGTCGCAGCGCGTGCTGGAGGAAGCCAGCGAAGGCTTCACCATCATCCGCGAAGACGAAAACACCGGCGTGGAAGAGACGCTGACCATCGACAAGCTGACGGCGACGGGCGACACCAGTCCGATCATTCGCCTGGTCGATACCACGATTTTCACTGCGCTGCAGCGGCGCGCTTCCGACATTCACATTGAGACCCGCGACGACTCGGTGGTCATCAAGTTCCGCATTGACGGCGTGTTGACGCAGGCCATGCCGCCCATTGGCAAGGAGCATCACTCCACCGTGATTTCACGTATCAAGGTCATGAGCGAGCTCGACATCTCCGAGCGGCGCGTGCCCCAGGACGGACGCTTTCGCGTGAAATACAACGGGCGCGCCATCGACTTCCGGGTTTCGATCATGCCCTCGATCCACGGCGAAGACGCGGTGCTGCGCGTGCTCGACAAAGAGTCGATGAGCGAGAAGTTTCGCACCCTCACACTGGACGTGGTTGGTTTTGACGAGGAAGACCTGCGCAAGTTCCGGCGCTATATTAAAGAGCCGTACGGCATGGTGCTGGTCACAGGGCCGACCGGCAGCGGCAAAACGACTACGCTCTACGCCGCGGTCAACGAGATCAAGACCGACGAAGACAAGATCATCACCATTGAAGACCCAGTCGAATATCAGCTGCGCGGCATCACGCAGATTCCGGTGAACGAAAAAAAAGGGCTGACCTTCGCCCGCGGACTACGCTCGATTCTGCGCCACGATCCCGACAAAATCATGGTCGGCGAAATTCGCGATACCGAGACGGCCCAGATCGCCATTCAGTCCGCTCTCACCGGCCACCTGGTTTTCAC
>PLEA01000545.1 GCA_003136335.1 Acidobacteriaceae bacterium
CCGACATTGAACGGATGAAATCCGTCGACGTCCTTGGCCGGATCGACCGCCATCAAGATCTTTTTCGCATCGACCAGAGCGGGCAGAGGCAATTGGACCAGGATCCCGTCGATATCGTCGCGCCGGTTGAGGTCTTCGATCAGCGCCAGCAGTTCGGCGGTAGTCACCGCCTCAGGCGGGGTCAGCTTTTCGCTGTAAAGTCCCACTTCTTCGCAAGCTTTGACTTTGCCGCGTACGTAGATTTCGGACGCCGGATTGTGTCCCACCAGGACAACCGCCAGTCCGGGACGCACTCCACCTGCGGTCATGATCTTCACTTCCGCAGCAACCTCACTCCGGATATTTTGCGCGATTTTAGTTCCGTCGAGAACCGTGGCGGACATTCGAGCTCCGGAGAAATTCTATCGCAACTGCCGAGAAGACTTCTCACTACAGAATGGCCGACAGCCGATGTCGTACAATGCACAATCATGATTGCCAAAGAATTACTCGATATTCTGGTTTGTCCGAAATGCAAACAGGGGCTCGAATACCGCCATAAGCCAGAAAGCCTGAAGTGCAAGCAGTGCCACCGCGTCTACCCGGTAAAGGACGACATCCCGATCATGCTGATCGATGAGGCAATCGTCGAGCCTTAGCGCCGGATCGGATCCTTCCAGTTTGAGCCGCGTTAAGCGTAGCGTTCCTGCGGAGACTCCCCACGCCACTTCTCTGTCCTGAATGGCCAGAAAATGACACATAGTGTCATTCTTGAGATTACTTCTCGGTACGAAAGAAACCTACCGAACGGCCAGTACCCGTTTGTGTCATTCGCAACTTTCGCAATTCACACGGGTTAAACCAATTATCAAGGGTTTTGGGGACGGTACAGGAAAAGCTGCATTATTACGGCAAAAGAATTGCATGCAACTTCCACAAGTGCCGATGACTCTAATACGGCAAGAAGGCAATAGGTCGGAGTCGGAGGTGATGACGGCCATGAATGACAAGTCGATGAATGATAAAGACAGATTCACGATGACCGAGCTAGCGGCACTCAGGAACGATCTGCTCCAGGGTGGCATGATCGACTCCTTCGAGGCAGCAGAACTGCTGCAGGTGTTTCTAATGGGCCGGGGTTATGGGGTTTCGCCCAAGGCAGCGCTCGACGCGGCTGGCCGCGTCGAAATGGCGGGCTGTGCCATGCCCGTCCTTATGCATGAGTTAGAGAACTTGGCAATGGTGATGTAACAGCAGTACGTGACGCGGGCCGGTGAACCCGCGGCGCAAAGTGAGACTCGGGCAGCGGTGGGGTGAGAAACCCGCACCCCTGAGCGAGAAGGCATAACAGTGAGGGCAAGTTCTTTGATATCGACATGCTGGATCGTCCATCGAAACAAGATCGGACGACCAGTTCCAAAGAAGGACAGCCGGGCAAACCAGCCCGGCTGTGTTGTTTTTGGGTCGATTTAAGCGTTACCCAGCGAGCAAAAAGGGGGCTGGCCCACCTTATGCAGCCATCATCAAAACTTGAGCTGCCCCACCCTTCGCGAAGGGTGGGGGCAGCCTCCCGTCGTGGCGGCACAAAGGTGGGCCAGCTCCTCCAGGGTGACAACCGATGGTCCCATGGTAGAGCCGGGGCTTACCCCGTCTGCATTTCCTTCCGATCTGCGAGACACGGCAAGCCGCGTCTCTGTGGAATTCCTGGCAGATTCCCTACGCGGTAACCATCTTCGCAGACCAACTCTTCACGAACTCTTCCATGCGGCCGAGCGCTCGGGCAAAGTTGTCAGCTGACGCGGCAAAGCCCAGGCGGAAATGCGAGGGCACGTCGAAACAATCTCCCGGTGCCAACAGAATTCCGCGCTCGGTTGCGGCCTGGCAGAAGGGGCGTGTGTCCTCGCCGTTTAAAAACCACGGGAAGGCCGTCATTCCGCCTTGCGGGCGGATCCAGCCGAGAACGTCGCGATGCGAAGCCATGAAGCGATCCAGTTGCTGCAGATTCTGGCTGGCAGTTTCCTGCGTCTTCCCGAGAACGGTGGAGTGGTTGCGGACCGCGATCTCGGCGAGGATTTCTCCCGGAGTGCTGTTGCAGGCCGTGAAATAGGAACGGGCGGTCAAGTATTGCTCGCGTCGCTTGGCGTCGCGCTCGATCATCCATCCAGTGCGCGTTCCTGCGAGCGGGAAAGCCTTTGATAGATCGTTGATCACGGTGGCATGCGGGAGGCGCGCGGCGGACTTCGTTTCGCGTCCGTGATAGATCGGGTGAAAGACCTCGTCGCTAATCAGTTGGATGCCATGCTGGGACGTGAACTCGTGCAGAGCCTCCATCTCGGAGTCGCTGATGGTGGCGCCGGTCGGGTTATGCGGGCTGTTTACCAGGATCAGCTTCGTCTTCGAATCGGCGAGACGCTTGATCTCGTCCACATCGATGCGGAAGCTGTTTTCCCGACGCACGCGGTAGTAGCGCAGCTCCAGGCCGAGCGACTCGGGAAGCGCCGAGAAGTTCGTCAAGCCGGGCAGCGGCACGATGACGTTGGCTCCGGGCTCGGCGGCAAGCCACATGAGCACGACTAGGGCTTCCGAGGCGCCCGTGAACACCTGCACGTGGTCGACACTGACGCCCTGCATCTCGGCGATCGCTTCGCGCAAACTGTCGGCGCCCGCGGGACGGCTGAACCCCACTTTGTGATTCAGGTAACGCTGGCGAGACTCTTCGCCGCCCAGGTCGAGGAGTTCCTTGGCAGTCCAGGTGGGGCCGGTGCTAGCGGCAAGATTGAATTCGATGCCGTGTTCGTAGGTGTCGAGCCAGGCGTCGAGCAGAAAGGGCTTCAAGCGCATGAGGTCACCTCAGGGCAGATCGATGCGCAGGTGAAGACCCGCCAGATCCGCGTGTGGCTCGATTCTAGCCTAGGAGTAATGAAGAAGCTGAAATTGAAAATGATTTTCAAAAAAAGTGCAGGAAGGGTGCAAAATTCGGGGGCTGGCCTACCTATGCAGCCATCATCACAAATTGAGGCTGCCCCACCCTTCGCGATTTTCGAAGGGTGGGCATCTCTGCTGATGGTATCAAAGGGACTTCACATGCGGACACCTAGAGTCTTCCGTGGAATTTCCGGCGTTGGGATGCGCCGAATGAATATAGGGTCGAGGTCACTGGTGCTCACCTTTCGAAAACCGCGAAAGATGGGGCAGCCCAGTTCGTACCGCCGCAAAGGTGGGCTAGCTCCCTTTGGGCATCGGTGCCGATAGTATTAGAAGACTATTCTCACGTGAATCCAGTATCCCTCCAAAGCTTTACTCAGGCTGGGGATTGGTTCGTTTTCCACAGCCTTCCACAACAAGAATCCAATTTCCTGTGACGAACAACCTTTACCGAGGATAACGGAAAGCACAAGCTCGTCTCAGGCGTGAAGGCTCTCCCAACAAGTTATCCCTTACACACCCTGTTGAGGGGGCTGCCCTCAGTCCGACACTAAGTCATTATTTCGGAATATTTTAGCTGTAAATCCTTGCGGCTCAAGATCTTGCATATCTTGCCCATACCCGGCGACGCCAAGTTCGCGGAAACAGAGATTCTAGGGCAAAAGTACAAAACAAATCCGAAATCTATATCCAGCGAAAAACCCCGCTCCCGGTTCTTCTTCGGATCGAGGTCAGTATGCCAATGGAGTCGTACAGGTTTGCAAATACAAATTGGCTATCTCTACTCGTAGCGCAAGCTTTCGACGGGGTCGAGTTGCGAGGCGCGGGTGGCTGGGACGGTGCCAAAGATGATTCCCACAATCGACGACACGATGATGGCGATGATCGCCGAGAGACCAGAGATCGGCATTGGAAAAGGAGTGAGGAAGCGCAGCGAGTAAGGGATGGCGAGGCCGACCACAATGCCGGCGATGCCACCGGTGAACGAAATCAGAATGGCTTCTGCCAGAAACTGAAAGCGGATTTCGCGGTTCGTGGCGCCGATGGCTTTGCGAATCCCAATCTCGCGGATGCGCGACGTCACCGTCGCCAGCATGATGTTCATGATGCCGATGCCGCTCACCAGCAGGGTCACGAAGGCGACCAGCATAAGGATCAGCGTGAGCGCGTCGGCAACTCGTCCCGCCACGGTGAGAAGTTGGGTCAGGTTCTGCACACTGTAGACCGACTCGGAGCGATGCCGCGACTGCAGCACGCGCTTGATAGCAGCCGTGGCCGGGATTACGTCTTGCGCCGTGGCCACCGAGAAATAGATTTGATACACAGCGGCGGTGGGCGTGAAGAAGCGGCTGACCGTGTACGGGATCAGCATGGTTTCTTCCTGAATGTCCGATTGTCCGAAGGTGTCCACACTCTCCTTGAAGACTCCGATAATCGTGAACGGAAGACCGCCGCTCAGCTTGATGATCTGGCCGACCGCGGCCAGGCTAGAGCCGAAGAGTTTCTGCGCAAGCGTTTCCGTGATCACGCCAACCTTGTTGCGGCCAGAGGAATCTTCGGAATCAAAAAAGCGGCCGGCGAGAACTTTCAGATTGCGCACCCGCATATAGGCGGGATCTACGCCCAGGACGAGGATGTCGCTCTGCTTTCCCGCACCCACGCTGATCCGATCTCCCAACGCTACCGTAGGAGAAGCGGCCACAACGCTGGGTACCTGCTCGCGCACCGCCTGCACATCCTCCACCGTCATGGGATCGGGCGTGGAGTCAATGCGCTGCGCACCGCCCTGATAGTCGGCGTAAATCATATTGGTGCCAATGGATTGCAACTGGCGCAGGATGTATTGCTTTCCGGTCAGGCCGATCGTGGCCACCAGAATCACCGACGCCGTTCCCACCGCCATAGCGAGTGCCGTCAGCGTGAATTGCAGTTTGTTGCTGCAGAAGGCGTCGTAGGCGAAATTCAGGATCTCACTGGACCCTATGGTAAATCGACGTTGAGTTGTGAAAGTTGAGGTCGCGTTCGCCATTGCCTAGATGTTAAACCCCACTTGAGAGAGGCCGCAATCCGCGAGACATTGGCAATCGTAGCGCCGGCATCCTGCCGGCTGTCCCGGGGATGCCGGGCAGCCGGGACGGCGGCGCTACACTGCAACCGAGCGTCCAGCCACGGCTATGGCTGCCAGGACAACGATCAGCGGATCGACCGGACGGAAGTAATAAGTTTCTGGATGTGAGAAGTAGTAGGTGAGTGGAAAAAATAAAAGGACGATGGCAAAACGCACGCCCAGTGCGGGATCGCGTTGCCACACGCGCCGCAGGCCCCACAATCCCAGCATCGTCATCGTCGTGTTGACGAAGATGTTGGGGGGATCGAGCGGCTCGTCCTTCAGATAAGCGCGGTCGAAACTCCAGTAGCCGGTCCACATATAGACGACGCGGCGAAACGTCATCCACGCGAACCAGGCGGGATGGCTGCGGATGAAATCTTTTGCCTGCTGGAGTTTGTGGTCCATGAAAGCGATCTCGCCCACGCGTTCGTATTCTGAAAGTTCAGCATCGCTGTGGTTGGGATGGATTGCGCGGTTCACCCAGTGCTGGGAGTAACCGTTGTTGCCGATGTAGAGCTCGAGGCCGTAGCCGCTGCGTACGGGGATGAAGCGGTGGAAGAGCATGTAGTTCCGCACCAGCCAGGGAGACAACACTCCTATCCCGGCAAAGGCTACGGCGATCATCTGAGCTTTCCACGGCCGGGCGAGCCGGTAGCGCCGGTACAGAGTCCAGATTCCGAGCAAGGGTAGAACGGCCAGCACGACGGGTTCGGTAAGAGCGGAAATGCCGCAGAGAGCTCCGAAGAGCAGCCAGTCGCGCTTGCGCGAAGAGTTTTCCAGCCGACAGGCAAACAGAAATAACCAACACAGTTCGAGCGCGACCAAGCAGGTCGACCATGCCCAGTCGGACCCGTAGTAGACGCCGTAAGGAGAGAAGGCCCAGCCCCAGCCCGCCCACTTGGCGGCGCGCTGGCCGAAAGCCTGGCGCGCCAGCAAAAAAACCGGCACGCAGGTCAACGCCGAAAAAAAGCTGTTCAACGAGAGTGCCGCGAGCACTGAAGCCTTGGTCTCAATGCCGAAGATTTCGAAAATGCCCGCGAGCAGATAGGAGTACACGGGGGGCAAGAGGGCGGACAATCCTGTGTCGGCAAAGGGGCTGCCGTAGCCGTGGCCGGAAGCGATGGAGCGCGCGATCCTTCCGAACGCCCAATGCTCGAGGACGAAGGGGTCCATCCAATCGTGGTAGAGGAAAGGGATGACTGCGAGGCGGACTGCAAGGGCTACGATCACGATCAGCGCGTACGGTGGAACACGGGTTGGGGTGGGGGATTCTGTCGGCATGAGTTCGTGGTGCGTAAAGCGCGGGCGAGACGCCCCCGCGACAGCCGGCGGGACGCGGGCGCTACTTTTTTCGCGGGCTGCTTTCTCAGTATAGACGGCAGACCTGAAGCTGGCGGTGCTGATAAGGGCACGTCATTCCCGGCGCTGCATTGTGATTCGCATCCGAGCCTGCCGGACGCGAGAGGATTACCCAGGTCACGCCGAAGTCGTTTTCCAGGCGCTGGAAATCTGCAGGCTGAAAATTTTGCCAACCGGTTTGTGCATTTACTTCTTTGAGCCAGCGCGGAGCCAGGGGCGGGACGCGGGCGGCCATTCCGCCATCTTTTTCATAGTCGGCGAGAACGCTGCGTTCGGCGAGCGCGCGGAATCCGTGATAATCCTCGCCTGGTAATTTCATGTAATGAGGATCGAGCGCGAACAGGCTGTCGACCGGAGTGTTTTGACGAATCCAGGCGAAGGCCTGTAGCCAGGCATTCTGCGGAGCGACGATAGGCAACTCTAGATGCGCGGATGCGGGATACATCTGGAGCTGGGCATAGAACATTCCTGCACTGAGAGGAAGAAAAAGCAGGAGCCAACGATAGAGATGGCGGTCGAGTACATAGCGGCCGAAGAGACCTCCGACGATCAGGAAGAACAACAGGTAGAGCAAGTGCAGGTAGCGCATGGGCTCGAATGGGCGCAGGCGCTCAAGGGAAGGAGGAAGCATGATGAGGAGACCGGCGGCAGTTTGGAAGACGCCGTAATAAAGGAGACTTGAAACTAGCGACGGCAGCGCCGTGCCGTTTCCTTCGGATATTTCAGTACGTTGTATAAACATCTTAAAGATATACAGCAAAACCAACGGAGCGAAGACTCCCAGCCACTCATACCAGTGCCAGTGCGCCGGGAAGTAAAAACCGCGCGTGGCAGCCGCTTGGCGCCAGGCATCAGAGGTGGGTTCAAAAATCCATCCCAAGGGGATGAGGAGCGCGACGGCGAGGGGCGCGGTAGATGCGCGCCGTGGCGAGGAGGGACGCTGGTTCCAGAAGAGAAAGGCGCAAAAACAAATTCCCAAGCTGGCCATGATGGCATGGATGGCAAAGGCGACCGCGAGCAGAATGCCCGCGAACCAGAAGCGGCGGTCGATGACCGCCACGATGGCCGCAAGAATCGCGGCCGTGGCCAGGGTGCGGGGATGAAGGTACTGATCGGCGAGCGTGATCGCAATGCCGGGGAGGGGAAGGGATAGCAAGCCGGCGACCATGGTCACGGCCGACCACTGGGCCGCAGGCTGGGTGAAGCAGCGGCGGCTAATTCGCCAGCAGCCGTGGAGAATGAGAAAGATGGCGGCGACGTGCCACAGCAAAACGGTCCACTGCAGCGGAAGATGGGTGAGGCGAACGGAGAACGCGATGAGTTTGTCGAAGATGGTGGCCTGAAACTGCAGACGGAAGAATTCCGAATCATGCGGGAACAGGGCCGGGTTCAGATTTCGCTTGATGGCCGCCAGGTAAAACGCGTCGTCCTCGAGACCCGGGTGGTAGCCCATTACGAACACGGCCCAGACGGTCAGCGCGGCCAGCAGGGCCAGATTGGGGGCGGAGGTCTCGCGCGTGGGCTGTCGGCCTTTGGGTGGGGTTTGCGGGGATTCTGACATTTGAGATTTGACCATCGAGACGAGATCCGCGCAGAATCATCTGCGAAAACAGTCTCATCGTATTTCCGCAGCCGCCTAAACAGTGTGCGTGAAAATTTGTGCCTTCCCTGCGGGACTCATTCGCGTTGCTCACTCGTCCCCGGCACTGCCGCGCCGGACTTTCACATGCCGCCGCTTCGCG
>PLEA01000154.1 GCA_003136335.1 Acidobacteriaceae bacterium
GCCGACCCGTCCGTTACACATCAATTCCACGCGTAGGCAATCATCGACGGCCGTAGCACAGACTCCCGTTCCCCATGTCCCCACTGGCACGTCGTCAATGGGCACGCACGCGACGCCGGAATACACGGGGCCGGGAGAAGCAGACCTGCCAGCGCCTAATGTGCTCGTGCCGAATCTCATGCAACCAGTACCTTCGGGCGAGCGGCCTGCGCCCGGCGGGCTTGTTTCCAATAGTAGTTCGCCACTGGGTCGTATTGCCGGCGCTCTTTTCGGCACCAACTCTACAAAGCCGCCGGAAAGCGCATCTTCTTCAGAAATGTATTTTGACGTGGGCGACTTCAAGGATATGAATTGGGCGGATCGTGCTACTGCCGAGTTGTCACAATCTGGATTTCAGGCCCAAATCGTTCACAAAGGGCGTCTGTGGCTCAATTCGTATCACGTTCTGGTAGGTCCCTACCTCAGTGTCGAAGCGGCGCAAAGGGCGCAAGCAGAGCTTGCCTCGCGCGGTTTCAAGCCACGCCCTGCACGCTAAAGCGGGTTATCGCGTCATTCTGGCCCGACGTTCTGCCCGACACCTGCTGAAATACTTGCGCGCCGGGCCGCCGCCTCGCTCAAGCCAGGTTCGAGAAGCTACAGATGATCGCGCTAGCTGCTCCGCCTTACGAGCCGGCCTTTATGTCCGTGACGTGAATGGTCTTCGTTGCTTCGTCATAGCTGCCCGTGACTTTGATCTTGGCTCCGGCGAAGCGCTCCGCCTTTTTCTGATCGTCGAGCTGATACACCATCTTCTTGCTAGCGTCGAATAACACATATTTTCCGCCCAGCCCGACGCATCGGATGGTGCAGTCCTTGGCGCTCTCGCCTGCTTTCATCATTTTTTCGTGGCCGCCAAGCATGGCGCATGGACTGTCCATGACTTCGCCCGTAAACGTCTGATCTTTGGGAGCCGCAAAGCCTATCGTCAAGAACGCAAGTGACGCAATGAGTCCGAGCGCAAGTCGTTTCATATGTTCCCCCCCAGTTGACATTGATATGTGTGCCTGAGTTACATCCTACATAAGATGCCGATTATACCGAAGACGCCGTATCGAAGCCACCCACACCCACCCTGGCGCTGACGGTTTTTGTCTTGCTGAAGCTTCTTACTTGACAGTGTTCTGGCTCGACAGCGTTCCGGCCTGCAAACCGCTCAATACGCGTTTCGGCGTAAAGGGAATCTCCCGCAGGCGGACCCCGACAGCGTCGAAGATGGCATTGGCGATCGCTCCGGGCACGGGCGAGATGGACGGCTCGCCGCCGCCTAGCGGCCCCATCTCCGGGCGGTTGATCAGCACGATATCGATTTGAGGAATGTCCTGATACGTGATGATCGGGTGACTGGCCCAGTCGAGGGTCTTGATCCCGGAGGCGTCGAACTGCACTTGTTCCAGCAGCGTGCGGCTGACTCCCTGGATGATGTTTCCTTCGATCTGGTTCTTTAACCCATCTGGATTCACGATCAGCCCGCAATCATGCGCGAGCGTGACTCGCGTCACGGTCACTTTCCCCGTGGTCTTGTTTACCTCTACTTCGGCTACCGCGGCGGTGATGGTGTTCGCGCGGTTCGCAACCGCCACGCCTCGCCCGCTGGCCAGCGATCCGGACGCAGCCGGAGCCGGCGAGGGCCGCTCTTTCCACTGGGCTTGTTTGGCTGCAGCGCGCAAGGCTTCGGTCGGGCGCACGGCATTGTTGAGGTAGCGCAGCCGGAATTGCACGGGATCGGCGCCGAGGTCGGAAGCGATTTCGTCGATGAACGACTCGGTAGCGTACGTGCGCGCCAATTCTCCCGGTGCCCGCAGGTTGCTGGTCCGCAGCGGTGTGGGATCCGCTTGTACCCAGGGAATGAGCGCGGCCACTACTTTCTGGTGATCGAAAGTGTAAATGTCGCCGCCTCCGCCGGTTCCGTTGGGACCTCCCGGTCCGGTCGCCTTAATGCCGAGTTGCTGCGAAGCGAGTAGCGGGGTTCCCGAGGTGGTCCACGGAAAGCTGCGATCGAGATAATCCCACGCAACAAGCTTTCCCTGGGCATCGACGCCCGCGCGCACGCTGATCAGTTGCTGTGGCCCCTTCGGTTCCCAGGCATGTTCATCCTCGCGCATCCATTGCACGCGCACCGGCTTGCCCACCGCACGCGACATGATGGCGGCATCCTCAGGAACATCATCGGTGCTTAGCCGGCCGTAGCAGCCGGAACCTTCGCGGTACAGGACGCGCACATTTGTGGCTGGCACGCCCAGGAGGGCGGCGACACGCGCGCGCGTGGGAAACGGCCCTTGCGAGCCGGCCCAAATGGTGACTTTATCGCCGCGCACATCCGCCACCGCGCAGGAAGGCGCGATCATGCCGTGCAACTGAAACGGCCAATGGTAGGTCGCTTCGTACGTTTTAGCCGCTTGCGAAATGGCCAGGTCCGGATTGCCCTTGTTTACCGCCACCTGATCCCGAAAGCTCTTGGTATTTTTCAAGTATGCGTCGACTTCGGCGGTGCTGGCGGGGATGGTCGTCGTGGGCGCGGACCAGTTCACTTTCAGCGCCCGGCTGGCGCGAATCGCGGCCCATTCGGTTTCGGCCACGACCCCGACGAAATTCCCTTCCTGCACGATCTTTACGACCCCGGGAATATCTTTAATGGAAGCCTCGTCAACGCTGGCGGGTTTTGAATTCACCGTGGGCGGCCGCACCACCCGACCATGCAGCATGCCCGGAACGCGCACATCCTGCGTGTACGTGAATTCGCCGGTAAATTTCGCGGGCAGATCGACACGCGCGACAGAACTACCGACGATTTTGTAATCCTTATAGTTCTTGGCGGGGGCCTCGGGAGCAATCTTCATGTCCCAGCCCGTTCCCGTCGCGGTTATTTTCAGCTCGAACTGTTTTCCGCCAATCAGGTCGCCATAAGAAATTTTCTTTGCGGGATTGCCGGCAATGCTTACGATGCCATCGTTGACGGTCAAGTCGGCTACCGGCACTCCTAAACGATCGGAAGCCAGTTTCAAAAGCTGCTGCCTGGCCGCGGCAGAAGCCTGGCGCAATTGCGGTCACGCGCGCTCGAGCGTTCGGCTGCCCGCGGTGACGGCCTGGTCGACCGTTCGGTCGGTGTCGCCAACATCCATGTACACGCGCTCGAAGGGGACATCGAGTTCTTCCGCCACCATTTGCGCAAGCGCGGTTTCGACGCCGGTGCCCAGCTCGACCTTACTGGTGAAGATCGTAACGCCGCCGTCCGGCGCAATCGCGAGCCAGGAATCGAGTTTCGTGGCATCGAGATCGCCAGCGCCCGATGGCATCGTGGTCGCAGCCGTGGCCGACGCTCCCGATTGCCGGGCCGCCTGGCCAAATGCCGCCTGCCCCAATGCCTGCGTAACGGGACCCCAAAAACGGAAGCTCACCACCAGCGCGCCAGTGCCTTTGAGAAGCTGTCTGCGAGAGATTGCTTTCGTTTCCATCGTCGATTCTCCTTAAGGCTGCACGTCAGGCGGAGACTTTTTCCCGGGCGGCGCGCTGCACGGCGCGGATCACGCGCAGGTGACTTCCACAACGGCACAAATTGGCGTTTAGGGCGCGCCGGATTTGCGGCTCGGTGGGATTCGGATTCTGGTCGAGCAAAACTTTCGCCGTCATAATCATGCCGTTCATGCAATATCCGCACTGGGCCGCCTGCTCTTCAATGAATGCCGTTTGCAGGTAATGCGGATGCTGCACGGTGCCCAAACCCGCGAGCGTGGTGATCTTCCGGTTTTGTGCCGCACTGACGGCGATGCTGCAGGAGCGCGCCGCTTTCCCCTCCATGATCACCGTGCAGGCGCCGCACTGGGCGAGTCCGCAC
>PLEA01000310.1 GCA_003136335.1 Acidobacteriaceae bacterium
TGGGAGCACATGCTCGAAGGATTCCAATTCGTGAATCGCACTGCCCCGATTCGAGCCCTGATGGTGCTGCTTGGGTTGGTGAGCGTGACCGGCATGCCTTATGTGGTGCTGATGCCGATTTTTGCCGACAAAATTTTGCATGACGGTGGGCAGGAGTTCGCGTCGCTGATCGGATCGCATGATTTGGGAGCGGTGCGACTTGGGATCCTGATGGGTTCGGCGGGTGTAGGGGCTCTGCTGGGAGCGCTTACCCTGGCTGTGCGCTCAGGAGTGAAGGGATTGGGAAGGTGGGTATCGGTATGCTGTGCGGGGTTTGGCGTGAGCCTGATGCTGTTTGCGTTTTCGAAATCGTTCTGGGTGTCGGTGCTGCTGCTGATGCCGGTGGGATATTTCATTATGCTGCAGATGGCGTCGTCGAACACGCTGATCCAGGTGATGGTGCCTGACGCTCTGCGCGGGCGGACCATGGCGGTTTATTCGATGATGTTCATGGGGATGGCGCCGATGGGAGCGCTGCTGGGCGGAGCGTTGTCGGACCGGCTGGGCGCTCCGCTGACAGTCGCAATCGGTGGGCTGGCATCGGTGTTGGGAGCGTGGTGGTTCGACGTGCAGTTGCCTAAGATTCGCGTGGAAGCGCGGCAGTTGATCGTCGCGCAGGCGATGGCGGGGGAGAGCCGGCGGAAGAGATGACGACGCCGGTAGCGGAGGAGTAGGAACGAGCGTTGGGAGAACCTGCGTGCTCGTCATCGGCGCACTGGAGGCGCACTGGAGGCGCACTGGAGGCTCTGGCATTGGTGGCGAATTGGGGTTACCCTGTGGGGCGATGCGCGCCGCATTATCAGTTGTCGTCGCAATTTTTGCCTTTAGCGCGGCTGCCGTCTTGGCACAGAATTGCCCGCTGCCTCCTGTCTTGCAGCCCCTGCAGCCTGGAACCGACATTTTCACCGATAAGCAGGAAGCGGATCTGGGCGACGCGATGGCGGAGCAGGCTGCGCCTCGCCTCAAGATCATCGAGAACGACGCCCTCGCGGACTATCTGCGCGCCCTGGGCAATCGATTAGTGCAGCACCTGCCGCCGACAAACTTGAACTTCCGTTTTTATCTGATCGATCTTCCCGAACCGAATGCATTCAGCATTGCCGGTGGCCGAGTGTATGTTGCCCGCAAGTTGATTGCGATGACGAAGAACGAAGACGAGCTGGCGGGCATTCTTGCCCACGAAATGGGTCACATAGTGACTCATCAAACGGGAATCTATATGACCCAGCGTTTTCGGGAAGTGCTGGGCGTGACTCAGGCGGGCGATCGCGCGGATGTGTCTGAGAAGTTCCACCAGTATCTGGAGAACTCCCGCCGGAAACCTACGCACGGGGACAGCGAACAGAAAGAGCAAGGGGCAGCCGATCAAGTCGGGTTGTTTGCCGCGTTCCGCAGCGGCTACTCGCCACAAGCCTTCGTCGACATCCTGGACCGCCTGCAGGAAACGCACGGACAAACAGGGAGCTGGCTGACGGATTTCTTCGGCGCCACCAGGCCTGAGCAGCGCCGCTTGCGGGAAGTGATCAGGGGCATGATCGCGCTGCCACCTGGCTGCGCCGACCCGAGGACTGCTTCTAGCGCAGAAGCGTTTGGGAAATGGAAAGAGCAAATTGTTGATTACACTGCCAGCGCCGGCGAGGAAGTGCTGCCCGGGCTTATTTTCCGAAATACGCTCAAGCTGCCCCTGCGGCCGGATGTTTCCAACTTCCGCTTTAGCCCGGACGGGAAACATTTCATTGCCCAGGACGAAGGGGGCATCCATATCTTGACGCGCGAACCACTGGCCGTGCTGTTTTATGTTCCAGCGCCGGATGCGTATAACGCGGAATTCACGCCTGATTCTCAGTCATTCATCTTTTACACGCGCTTATTGCGCGTGGAAACCTGGAGTATTCAAGGGCAGACTCGCACTGCCGTACATGAAATTTTGATGCGCGAACCTTGCCTGCAGAGTGCGCTGTCGTTTGATGGCAAAACCCTGGCTTGCTTGAACGCTCAGCGTGATTTGGTTCTGCTGAATGTAGCGAGCAGCACTCCGATCCTCACGAAAAAACAATTTTGGGTTCCATCGTTTGGAGAAGCGATCGCATTGATGATGCGGGTGCTTCAGCCGCAGGAAGACTTGGAGGAAATTAAGTTCATTCGGATGCAGTTCTCACCAGACGATCACTACTTTCTGGCAGGACATTCCGCCAATCATGTCGCTTATGACCTCATGAGCCGACGAGAGGTCGGACTGCCAGGATCGATTCGAGATCATGTTGCCGATGGATTCACGTTCCTTGGACCGGATCGAATTGTAGTAATCGATTCGAGAGAGCCCGAGAAATCTCCAATTCTGCGGTTTCCGTCGGGGGAGCGACTGGATCAGTTTCGGCTGGCGCGGGGACTCACACTTCGCGCAGTAGCGCATGGCGACTACTTGTTAGTAGGGCCTCTTAAGGACCACCCGCTTGGGCTGATGGATCTGACATCAAAACAGATTCCAATTTCCTTTAAGCGGGGTACGGCGGACGTCTACGACAGCGTGTTGGTGAATGAACGGCTCAATGGTGAAGTGGCGCTATACCCTGTCGGCAAGAAAGAGCCGAGCGCAACCATTACGTTGCCACAAGCCAGACTCGGGAAGTTGCGGGCTGCAGCTGTGTCCCCCGATCTGGAGTGGATCGCTATTTCGAACCGCTCGCGCGGTGCACTATGGAACGTGTCGCACAACGTCCGCGTACAGTACGTGCGGGGCTTTCAAGGCGCCTGGTTTTCTAGGGACAATATGCTCTACGCAGATTTTCCCAAGCTCCAGGAAACGCCACGGGCCGTCGGGACACTGCCTGAGACCGGCAGCGAAGTGAGGGCAAGTTATAAGTTGGGTGACATCGTGGCCAGACAGCTGGGCGAGTTTCTCTTGGTTACGACGCCGAAAGACAAAAACCCGCGCTGGAATTGCGACGTTGAGGTGAGGGATATCGCAACGAACAAGCCGGTGTGGTCGCGTCACTTTGCGCACGAGGTACCGAGCCTCAGCTTGAATTCCGCAGCGGGTACGGTCCTGTTGGGTTGGTCACTGGCCGAACCGGGAGGGCACGACGAGTTACAGAGTTTTCCTGATGTGAAGAGCCTGGCGAGCAGAGAGGATTATCTGTATGAACTGGTCGACCTCCACAAAGGTATCGCTTCGGGTAAAGTGCTAGTCAAAACGAACAAACGCTCCATTCGTCTTGAGGGCGGTGGTTCGGACGGCGACTGGGTCGTGCTGATCGCGACCGGAAACCAGATTCTTACTTTTTCGCTGGCCAGCGGTCTCGAGAGAGGACATTTTTTCGGGACTGCTCCCGTCGTTGTGGCGTCGGCGGGGTTGTTGGCGGTGGAGAAGGACGCGAAGGAACTCGACCTCTACGATCTGGATTCGCAGCAGTTGCGGCGCCGCTTTGTTTTTTCTGATCCGATTGCCCTTAAGCGCATGTCCGACGACGGCAAACGCTTGCTGGTTCTCACTGCGAGTCAGACTGCATACCTTCTGGATACCACTGCGCCAAACTGACTGAGACAGGGTGTGCTTCTTGGTAGGAGAACACCTCACTCGGTCGCGCCGCTACTTGCGTGCCGCGCTGCGTCCGAGCGCGACCAGGAAGATTGCGCTTTTTCCCCGGGCGTGGGGGGAGAAGAAGCTGACTACATCGTCGTCATAGAAAGTCAGGCCGCTGGCGCCGAGGCTCTGGGCGTAGGCGGCCAGATAAAGTTTGCCGCCTAGAATGCCGGCTTCCAGTTGCACAGCGCGATATCCGCGGTTTCCGTAGCGCTCCAGAATCTTCTTCAGGTCGGCCAGGAAGAACACGTCGACGGCGGCGTCTGCGGGAATCTGTTGCTCGAGTCCTAGGTAGCCGGCCTTTTCGCGGAAGTCTCCGAGCTTCAGCAGTTCGAGTTGCTTTTGGTCCCAGTGGTAAACGTAGGCTCCGGCAGGCACCCCTAGCACGTTGTTTACGATCAGATACAGATCGTTGAGATGGTTTCCGAAACGGTCGAGAAAGTCGGCGGGAATTCCGCGCGTGGCTCGGTCGAGCAGCGTCGAAAGCTGCGGCAGGGTGAGGGGATCGCGCGCGAACTTTCGGGCAGAGCCGCGGCGCGAGATTACCTGCTCGATGGAGTCGGGAGGAATGCGGGAGTCATCGAGGGGCTGCAGCGGAGTGATGGTTCCCTTCGGGGAGGGAAATTCGTGCGACGGCGTCTTGCCGCGCCAGGCCGCTACCTCGTCGGCTGAATCGACCGACGAGGCTTCGTGCATTTTGCGCATGGCGGGATATTCGACTTCTTCTTCCGAGTAAGGGACGATTGGTAACTCGAGCGGAGTAATCGCGGGCGACTTGGATGGCATGGCCTGCGTTTGGCCAATGGGAGCCAGTGAGAATGCGACTTCGCGCTTGGTGTCGAGACCGAGCAGGGCATTGACTTCGGAATCGACGAAACCAGTGATGACCTTGGCGGGAAGGGTTGAAGCTGCCGACATTGCCAGGAGATTGGCGAGGATGGTGCCGTTGTCCCAGCCGAAATGGCGGTAGGTGCGGGAGTGATATTTCCACGCGTTGCGCCAGTAGGTGCCGGTGCAGATGATCGTTACCGGGGCGTGCGCTACAGATGAGTCGCTGCCCGTGGCGTCGACAAGGGCCTGGCGGAAATCGCCGGAGCGGAGTTGGCGCAGACCGAATTCGGCGGTGCCGAAATGGTAGACGCCGGCCGCAAGACCCGGAGGATTCTTGACGCCGGGCACCACTCTGCCCGGAAGTTCGGTACAGACGACGTAGAGTTCGATTTCGTAGAGGGCGCCGGTGCAGGCGGCGGCGCGAAAAAAAGTTTCTCCCTGCGGATGTTTCTTGCTGCGAATGACTCCGGCGGAGAAGAACAGCAGCTGCGCCAGCGTTTCGAGATCGGGAATGGTTTCCGCTTGCGAGGGAGCACTCGGATCCGCTATCGCGGACAGCGCAGCGCGGCGCGTTTCATGGAAATCCCGCGGAAGGCGCGTGACTTCGAGCGTGGGGTAGATTTTGAACAGGAGAGGTTTGTTCTCCCAGTCAAGCGAGTGCGGATGCATACGCAGACTTTGATAGGAGTGCTTGGTGCCGCTGTGATACTGCAAGGCGGCGTCGAGGTAGTCGTTCTGGTGATCGATCTCGCTCAAAAGAAGCGCTCCATGAATTAGATGTGCTCAGCGGTAAGCGCTGGGGGGCAGGCCGGTGATGCGGATTCCGGCGTGGCCTTTGTGGCGGATGTTCATGCCGACGAGCAATGCGGTGATCTGCTCGACGATGCGTGCGTTTTCAAGTTTGCCGCCGTCGATGCCGCGTACGCCGGGAATTTTTGCCGCGAGTTCGCGGGTGAGTTGCGCGGCGTCGGGATCGTCGCTGCAAACAATGACGTCGCAGTCGAGCGGGGTATCGGTGCCGAGCAGGTCGGCGGAAACATTGTGGAAGGCAGCGACCACGCTTACGCCATCAGGAACGAGTTCGGCGGCCTGCTGGGCGGCGGAGCCTTGCCAGACGCCAAGAGTGCGCGAGGCGCGTCCGCCCACGCCGACTGCCAGGGGCACAGTGGCATCGATGAGGATGCTGCCCTCGGTTATGGCGGGCTTGAGTTTCTTGAGAAGCGAGGCTTGACCTTCGAAGGGAACGGTCAACATCAGAATGTCGGCGGCGGCGCAAGCGGCGCTGTTTTCCATGCCCGATATCTTTGCTTCGCCTCCAATTCTTTGCTGGATGGATGCGGCGGCCTGTTGCGCGCGTTTTTCGTCACGTGAGCCGATGATGATGGTTTCTCCGGCGCGCGCCCAGCGCAGGGCAAGTCCCATGCCGGCGGGGCCGGTGCCCCCGATCACGGCGATCGGGCGAGCGCCTATGAGACTGGAGTTCATGCGAATTCAGCCTCGAGCGATTGTTCGGCGGTACATTCCTCTTCATTGAGCGGAAGTTTGATGTTGATGCGCGAGTAGGTGGTGTTGCGCTCGGCGGGGATACGACCCATCTCCAGAATCAGCGATTGAAAATCTTTCGGGCTGGTGTACTGGCCGGCGGTGGCTCCGGCTTCGCGGGAAATATTTTCTTCCATCAGGGTGCCGCCGTAGTCGTTGGCGCCGGCATGCAGGCAGAGTTGTGAGAGGCAGCGATTCAGCTTCACCCACGAAACCTGAATGTTGTTGATGGAGCCGGCGAGCAGCAGGCGGGCCAATGCGTGAACTTTGAGGTGCTCGGCCAGCGTTGGGCCGGTGCGCGCCAAGCCTTGATGAAAGAGCAGCGTGTTCTGATGGACGAAGCCAAGGGGAACGAACTCGGTAAAGCCTCCGGTTTCGGATTGGATGTCGCGCAACAGCAGCATCTGGCGGACCCAGTGCGCGGGAGTTTCGGTGTGTCCGTACATCAGAGTCGATGTCGTGCGGATGCCGCAGCGATGCGCGGTGCGGATGACCTCGACCCATTGCGCGGTGGAAAGCTTGTTGGCGGAGAGGATGTGGCGAATCTGGTCGTCGAGAATTTCGGCGGCGGTACCGGGGAGCGTGCCGAGTCCGTTGTCGCGCAGCATGGAAAGATAGTCGGCCAGCGGCATGCCGGTGAGTTCGACGCCGTAGACGATTTCCATCGGTGAGAAGGCATGGATATGCATGCGCGGGACGGCGTTCTTGATGGCGCGGAGAATGTCGCGGTAGTGGAACTTTGGCAAGTCGTGGGGAAGACCGCCCTGGATGCAGACTTCGGT
>PLEA01000168.1 GCA_003136335.1 Acidobacteriaceae bacterium
ACCGGGAGATCTCCAGCGCGCCTTGGTCCTGCGATCAAGGCCGGTCCGCGAAGGCCAAAAGCCGCACGGCGGACGTGCACGTGCTGGAGAAGTCGGACTGTGCCGTAGTACCTGAGAACCAGCCGAACAAGGGAGGGCAACCTTCTGCGGAGGCTGGGGAGGGAAGGGCGCAGACGAGGGAGAACATCGTTCCATCGCACATGCACCCGACACAGAGCGGGAAACGCATGTCCCAGGGGTTGGGCGGTGTGCGGCAAGCAGCAAGGGAAAGAAAGCAGGAGCGGTTCACCGCTTTGCTCCACCATCGGAGCGTCGAACTACTCCGCGGCAGCTTCTACGCGCTTCAGCGTAAGGCTTCGCCTTACCGCTGATCGCCAACGTGAACCTGCACTATCTCTTCGATCTATGGGCTGATGTCTGGCGCAAGAGAGTGGCAAAGGGCGATGTAATCGTCGTCCGCTATGCTGACGATCTTGTGGTGGGCTTTCAGCACCGAGCGGAAGCTGAGCGTTTCCTGAAAGAGTTCCGGGAACGACTGGCAAAGTTCGGCTTGGAGTTACATCCGGACAAGACTCGACTGGCTGGTCAGCGCCAGACACCGATCTTCGCGAGCGGGGAGAAGCTTGGCCATGAATGTCGGTCCCCGACCATTGCCCTCCATCAGCCTGCTCCGGAGTTCTGGCGCCGCCTTGGGTTCCAATTTGCAAGAAGAGCTCTCAGGCTGAGGTCGACGCTTCTCCAGGAACTGGCCTTCCAAAGCATTAACCGGTTCGTAGGGCAGATGGTGCTCCTGCTTGGCATGGGCCATCCCGAGGCAGGCGAGCAACGCGTCAACAGAATCGAGCGCGAGGATCGTCTTCCGGAAAACAAAATCTCGCTCCGGCGTGTCCGGCTCGTTCACAAGCCGTCGCACTCAGGCCCCAAGGTCGTGATCATTCCGTGCGATTCCCGCGATTTTCGTGGCAGCCAGTTCCAGGTAGTATCGGTCGCAAGCAATTGTGCGTGAGGAGCGCCTTCGCGCTGCTCGAGGAAGCCGAAGAGGATGTTGCCTGCCTCTGCCCTCCGATCCGGCCACCCGCTTCAATCCACTCCTTCTGCGGCTGCCGTGGCCGCCGGCTGGGTTGACAGGCGCGGTTCTGTCCTGCTCTTATCGTTGGCGAATTGTGGCACGGCTGTTGTTTCGTATTAACAATCGTTTGTCTTTCCGAAAAGGCCGGGCCCTTCGTAAATCGGAGGTCTCATGAAGCTGAGAGTGGTCCTGTTTTCGTCTTGTGCGCTGCTGTTCCCTTTGTCGTCGAACGCGCAGCAGGAGCGGGGGGCCCGGCTCTGGCTGACGACGCCCGACCGGGCTGCCGTAGTAGCACCGCAGGCGACCTCGCTGCACTTTTCCTCGGAAGCGAGTCAGCTGCCGCTGCTTACCGTGGACGATGCGCAGCACTTCCAGACAATGGACGGCTTTGGCTTTGCGCTGACGGGAGGAAGTGCGCAGCTACTGATGCGCATGGGCGTTGCGCAACGGGCGGCCCTGCTGAAGGAGCTGTTTACGACGGGCGAGGACGGGATCGGAGTGAGCTACCTGCGGGTGAGCATCGGGTCCTCCGATATGAATGAGCGCGTGTACTCGTACGATGACGTGCCGGCGGGGGAGACCGATGCGGAGATAGCGAAGTTCAGCCTGGGGCCGGACCGCGCGGAGGTGATTCCGGTGCTGAAGGAGATTCTGGCAATTCGGCCGGGGATCAAGATCCTGGGATCGCCGTGGTCTGCTCCGGCGTGGATGAAGACGAACGACGATGTGAAGGGCGGCGAGCTCAAGCCGGAGTATTACGGCGCGTACGCGAAGTATTTCGTGAAGTACATCGACGCGATGCGCGCGGAGGGGATCGCGATGGACGCGATCACGATCGAGAATGAGCCGCTCAATCCGAAAAACACGCCGAGCATGGTGGTGTTTGTGCAGGAAGAGGACACGTTTATTGCGAAGGACCTGGGGCCTGCGTTTGAGAAGGCAGGGATCCGGACGAAGATTCTGCTCTACGACCACAACCCGGATGTGCCCTCGTATCCGCTATCGATTTTGGGCGATCCGGCGGCGAGCAAGTATGTGGATGGGACGGCCTTTCACCTGTACGGCGGCCAAACGAGCGTGCTGACGCAGGTGCACGATGCGTATCCGAAGAAGAACCTGTACATGACGGAGCAGTCGGTGACTGCGCGGCACGGCGAAGGGCCGCTTGGAATTGCCGAGCCGGTGAGCCGGGTGATGATTGGCGCGACGCGCAACTGGAGCCGCAACGTGTTGCTGTGGAATTTGGCGGCCGATCCGCAAAACGGGCCGCACACCAACAACGGGGGATGCACCGGGTGTTCCGGGGCGATCACGCTGGATGGCGATTCTGTAACCAAGAATGTTGCTTATTATGTAGTCGAGCATTTCTCGCAGTTCGTGCCGCCGGGCTCGGTGCGCGTGGCTTCGAGCGAGATGGAGCAGCTGGCCAGCGTCGCCTTCCTCACTCCGGAGGGCAAGGTGGTGCTGGTGGTTTCAAACACGGGAAATTTTCCGAAGCCCTTCGCGGTGAAGCACCACGGGAAGGTCTTCCAAACGGCGATGCCCGCGGAGTCGGTGGGGACCTATGTCTGGTAGGCGCGCGTTTCGGCTTCTAAGACGGTTGGGCTTCGCGGCGGGGCTGCTGGCGGCGGCTCTGCCAGCGCTTGCGGCGAAGGGCGCGAAGCCGGAGTTCGGACCCAATGTGCTGATCTTCGATCCGTCGATGCCATCGCAGGCGATCCAGAAGGAGATCGATGCGGTGTATGCGACGCAGCAGCACAACGAGTTTGGGCCGCAGCGGAATGCGCTACTGTTCCTGCCCGGAAGCTATTCGGTGGACGTGCCGGTGGGCTTCTACACCGAGGTGATGGGGCTGGGCGCGTCGCCCGATGCAACGCGGATTGCGGGCAACGTGCATGCGGATGCGAACCTGGGGCACAACAATGCGACGACGACCTTCTGGAGAGCTGCGGAAGGGCTCTCGGTAGGGCCGGCGGGCGGCACGATGCAGTGGGCCGTCTCGCAGGCGGTGTGGCTGCGGCGCATGCATGTGCGCGGCGACCTGGTCCTGCACCAGAATCGTGGCTGGGCAAGCGGCGGCTGGATGTCGGATTCGCTTGTGGACGGGAATGTCGACTCCGGGAGCCAGCAGCAGTGGATCTCGCGCAACTGCGATTGGAAGAGCTGGACGGGCGCGAACTGGAACATGGTGTTTGTCGGCGTGGTGCACGCGCCGGAGGGCGCATGGCCTTCGCCGCCGTACACGAAGGTGGCGCAGACGCCGGTGGTGCGCGAGAAGCCGTTCCTGCAGGTGAATGCTGCGGGCGAGTTCAGCGTGCGGGTTCCGGAGCTGCACAGCGACAGCGTCGGGATTACGTGGCGCGGCGGCGAGACGGCGGGAGAGACGATTCCGATTGCGCGGTTTTATATTGCGCGCCCGGATGTGGATACGGCGGAGACGATCAACGCGCAGCTNNCCGATGCGGACGGGATCGAGATTGCGGGGCTGCTCTTCGATGCGGGGCCGAGCGAGTCTCCGGTGCTGCTGGAGGTGGGGCCGGAGGGAAGCCGGGCGCGCCATGCAAAGGACCCGATCGCGCTGCACGATGTTTTCTTTCGCGTGGGCGGCGCGGGAGTGGGCCGGGCCAAGGTGAATTTGAGGATCAACAGCAACGACACACTGGTGGACCATACGTGGATNNTATTTTTATCAGTCCGAGATTCCTTACGATCCTCCGAACCAGGCGAGCTATACGAATGCGCCGGGGGTAAACGGCTGGGCCTCGTACAAGGTGGCGGATGGAGTAACGAGTCATGAAGCGTGGGGGCTGGGCGTGTACAGCGTCTTCCAGCATCCGGATGTGGTGCTGACCCGGGCAATCGAGACGCCGAAGAGCCCAGAGGTACGGTTCCACGACATGATCATCGTGGCGCTGGGCGATCACGGCGGGATCAGCCATGTGATCGACGACACGGGCGAGGCGACCTCGATGCATCCTCGCGTGACGCCGAAGGTGACGAACTTTCCCTGAGCGGCTGCGCTGAATCCAAGCAAGGGATGAGTGCTGGCGCAACGTTCGAGTGGAATACAAACCGACAGTTGTCTTCATCATTCCTTTTTGCCCTTCATCGGCACCGCAAAATGGAGTTCTGCCGGTGTGCGAAGGGGCACGCGAGAAATGCGACCGCAAAGGGGCCAGACGTAGTCCAGTGCGACGACAGAGTGTCTCGCGCCCGATTATACTCTTAGTACGATGACGACGATCAGCCGACGCAGATTCCTTGCCACAGCAGCGCTATCTCTTGCTGCAACCCGTCTTCATGCGCAACGCGGGACCGGAGCCCAAGTCACCCTGAAGCTTTCAACCGCGGCCATAGGGCCCCACATGCCTGCCGACTTCGTGGGTTTGTCGTATGAGGTGCAGCAACTGGCCGATCCGAGTTTCTTCGCGGCGAGCAATAT
>PLEA01000189.1 GCA_003136335.1 Acidobacteriaceae bacterium
GCAGATGGGCAAGGCCGCCCGGGCCCTCAAGCAAGAGCTTTAGTCCACCTACGGCGCGGTGACGGATGGGACGAACGAGTCGCTCTAGAGTTGCCAGCTCTGCTGGCCGGCCATCGAGATGAAAAAGTGCGACGATTCCGCTCAACGAGATTTTGACTCCCGCGAAATATCCGCCAGGATTGCGTCTGCAACCGCGGGCAACATGTCCAGACGCTTGGGATAGGACAACCGCTTGATCGGAATCAGGCTGGCCAACCTGCCGGCAAAAGCAAACTGCTGCTTCAAACGATCGGGATGCAACACCGTATCGTTAAAGGTATTCTGCACTATAGGCAAGAATGAAGAACGTCCCGACAAACGCCGAACGAGAATTCTCGATTTGCTGGGTTTGTGAGGAAGTACATAGAGCGCTTGCAAGGGAACTGTGCGATTACCATGCTGAAAGTCATTCAAAGGAAAAATCATTTTTGATGTGAAGCTATTCATGGGGATGGAGCGGCGTCCGCCGAAGACCGCGTCGGCGGAGTCCGGATTGAGTTTCATTCTTGCGATGCCTGGCCGCGCCCAAACGTGTTCGCCCCTGAACTCGAGCGCTAACACATCGTCGGTCAGCAGGGCGTAGCCCTTTTGCAAGAAAGCGGCCGCCAGAGTGGATTTTCCAAACCCCGAGTCGCCAAGGAAGGCGACGGCTTGGTCACTCACGACTACGGCCGTGGCATGGAGGGGTTCGATGCCGCGCGCTAAGAGACAATAAGACAAGACTTGTCCGAGGAGATAGCTGATCAAAACTTCATTCGACACCTCCTGCAGTTTTCGCCACAGGACTTGCTTTGCGCTGGCCGACACCACAAATTCGAAATGCTCCTTCCAGTACACATGAGCCGAGCCATCCGCAAAGATGCTGCACTGCCAAAAACCTTCCTCGCGAAAGGAGATTCGCTTTTGACTGCGTGCTTGCAAAATTTCGGTGGCCCCGCATTCGAGGAGCTCAATGTCCGACGACGCGAAGGATCGCTCCATGCTGGGGCAGGGCAGCGGGACAGCGGACCTCAGGGTCAGGCCGTATAGGGAATACGTTTCCGAGCGACAGCTGACAGACATGCGGCTTTGGCCCATCAGCCATACTATACTCGGGCCTGTGGATTTCTCCTCCCGGACTGCTTACCCGCCACCGACAACTGATCCCCAGCGGGATGCCAAGCTACTTGCCGCTGTTTGCAGCGAATATGTCACGCACACGGACACGGGATGGAGAAATGCGTTGGCGAAGCATCCCGATCCTGGATCCCTGGCGGCGGCAGCCGATCAGCACGGAGTGTTGCCGCTATTTGCACGCGCACTTTCGCTGGCGGGCATTCCTTGCGAGATTGCGCGAACGCGCGCCCGCGAGATTGCCTTTCGCAACCTTGCCCTGACGGCCGAATTGGTCAAGCTGGTCGGCCCGCTGCGAGAGCTTGGTATTCAGGCTTTGGCTTACAAAGGCCCCATTCTCGGACAGCAGCTCTATGGAGACGTGACGCTGCGGCAATTTCGCGATCTCGACATCCTGGTTGCGCCCACGGACGTTTTGCGGACCAGGGACGCTCTGTGCCAGCTTGGATACCAAGAGATGGAGCAGTTCAGCCGCCCCCTGCTCAGGAAGCATGTTCGTTCCCAATGTGAATGGCAGATGAGGGGAACAAACTCCGGCACAATCATCGAACTGCACTGGGCGCTTTTCCCGCGCTACGCTTCGTTCGATCTTTCCGTGATAGAGCTTAACCAAGCAAGTGTAGCCATTGAGATTGCCGGTGAACGCGTAAGAGCACTCGATCTCCGTCACTTGGCGCTAGTGCTGAGTGCCCACGGCACAAAGCACTTCTGGCACAGGCTCGGATGGCTGGTGGACTTCGCGCTTGCGCTGCGGAGCTACGCCGACGGCGATGCTGAAAAACTACTCGATGATGCTGCGGGGAAAGGGATGAAGCGCATTCTGCTGATTTCCGTAGCCTTAGCCGATAAAGTGCTGCGGCTGAGACTGCCGAAAGCGTTCGAGAGCGCCATAGCCGCCGACCGTGGGGCGCGAGTGTTGGCGGACAATATGCAGCAGTCTCTTTGCGCTGGAGTAATCCCCGAGGACCTGCTCAGCGAGAACGTTTTGTTGCTACGATCGCGAGAACGTTGGTCTGATCGCGTGAAGATCGTTTCGCGTCTTGCATTCACTCCGGGACCGCAAGAGTGGCGGTGGATCGCTTTGCCCGAATGGGCAGAATGGCTGTATCGGCCGATACGCATTGCAAGAGCCGCTCGCTACTTCCCGCGAATTGTGCAGCGGGCGTTTTCGTCTAGAAAACCGTAGTCGAGTCGCAGTGACGACGAGCGCGTCCGCTCTGTGCCGCTTGCCACAAGAATGCGCGGTTTGGTAGGAAGCTTCATGAGGGATAGCTCACGCCGCCCTGCCTGTGGCAGCAGCTTTGCGGTCCTCGCGGTGAACAATCGCACGCGTTGCTCGCGATCGAAACCGCAAACAGCAGAATGCTGAGATCCAAGAAGTTATGAGGGTCGACACGGGTGCGCCAAAAACGTGCGCAGCACCGAACACAATGCCCGGTAAACGATTGCCACTGCCGCACTGACGCAACCGAGGTAGTATGACCACGCTGCAATTCTTGATTGAAACATCGTTCCCTCCTTAGCTGTAGGAAAGTTTCGCCGAGCCCTTTCTCCCGCAGCGCGGCAAGAGTACTCCGCCGTGTGGAAATGTCCAAGAGAGGTCGCGGGAGATTGGTTGTCAAATTGCTATGAACTCGGTCTCTTCGACGGTGATGAGTTATGGCCTGTAGTTTGGCTATACCGTATCGTGGGAGGAAGGAGATTAACTGGCCTCGGCTGCTGTAAAGTCTGTACTGTCGGTCAATGCCGCAACCATGCCCTCCTTGGAGAAGAGAACGCGATCCAGCGCGTCAGCAAGAACAACCGGAAAATCCGATGTCAAGAGATTTGTATCCACGAGTAGCGCGCGGTCCGTATAAAATCGATAGATTTTCATCGAGCCCCGCCATTGATTGGTGGTGGTGACCAACCCGAGCTTTAGGTGCCAAGCTGCCCAACCACTTCCAAACTTCGGAGCCCTGGGCTTTTCGAAATGTAAAGTCTTTCCCAGCCGTCCCCGCAGGAGTGTGCCGCCCGCTGGGAGCCCGTCTCCCCCAGCCTCGAAGCTCAATTCGAACCCGTCAAAATCATTCGAAAGAAAAGCGGATTTCAGGATTTGACACACCTGTGCGTAATCGCTAGCGCCCTTCAACTCCTCGGTTGCCCGTCGAATTGCAAGATTGTTAACAAATATGCTTCTTTGTTCGACCGTCCTTTGCGCGACCCGCCGGATTTCCCCAAATTCCAGATATCCCAAATGCTGAACGCCAAACCAGATGCCCGTGCCTAACATCACCAGCACCACGCCCAGCGTGGGTCCTGCAGGCCAGAGCAAGAATAGACTGAGCAGGGCGAAGAGAGCTGACACCGCATAGAGCGCAATAACGACTTGCCGCGGGGACATGCCTTGTTGCAGCAACTTATGATGAATGTGCTCACGATCAGCCGTGAATAAGGGCCGACCGCTGATCAAGCGCCGCAGGACGGACAGAGTGGTCTCAAGAATCGGCAGGCCGAAGGAGACGACCGGAATGGCGACTGCAATGACAGTGGGCGCCTTCTGGGCGCCCTCCAGCGCCAAGGCACTAAGCATGAATCCGATAAACAAACTCCCGCAGTCACCGAGAAAGATGGTCGCCGGATTAAAATTAAAACGCAGAAATCCCAGGATGGCTCCAGCTAAGGCAATGGTCAGGAGCGACACTGGTAACGAACCACTCGAAATCGCCACAATAAAGACGATGGAGGTTGACAATAGCGCGGAACCCGCAGCCAACCCGTCCAGCCCGTCAATCAGATTGAATGCATTCGTAATCCCAATGACCCACAGAACTGTAATGGGCAGTCCGATGTACCAAGCCAAGTGCCGCGAACCAAACAACACGGGCAGATCGAGAATCCTCAAACCACCTGCAAACAGCATGATCGCAGCAATCCCTTGGACAGCAAACTTTGTGTACGGGCCAACGGAATGGATATCGTCGTAGAGACCAAGCAGGAAAACAAGAGTAGCAGGCACAAGAACTGTCAGAAGAGTCCGAATTGAGAGGCCAGCCACCAATGCCGGAAAGTGCCGACCGGCTAACAACGCAACCCCCACAGCGATGAGGAAGGAGAGGAATATGGGAACTCCGCCGAAGCGCGGCAAGGGAGACTCATGCAGGTCGCGTTCCTGAATCGGGGCTACCCAACCACGGCCCATTGCGAAATTGCGAACGCACCAGGTTAGTACGAACGAAAACAGCAGGGATATTCCGAAAGATACCAAATAAAGCGGTGTCAACTAAACTCTCCCGAGGTCTAGGCTAATTGCGGAGACGAAACACGCCGATGCATCGCTGAGGCAAACTGCTTGTTCGAGTGCGACTTTCAAGTCTTCTGCTGAAGAACTATAACAACTCTGAATCCAAAGTTGCAATCCCTTCTCAAAAGTATCTCAAAAGTATTTCTCAAGAGTATGTTGAACAAATCTAACTTTTTCTTCGTAATATCGGCCCGGAGCCCAAGCGAAACGCTAACGCCCTTCTGTCGATCCCTGAGCACATGGCACCACCGCTAGGCTGAAAATAACGCAAGAGGGAGAAATGAAGACAGGGGATCCCAGTTCAGGATTCGATCGAAGGAAATCGGCGAGATCGCAGAGCCATTTCAACGCAGACCAGCTATGTTTCCCACCATGAATAGCCAGAAATAAGAACATATCTTGAGAAGAAAATAACCACACTTCCCTACCAAAGATCAAACATGGCTTTAGGCCGTTCCAAACATCTTCCGCCACGATGCTAGACACAAATCGCCGCGACGAAAACTGCCAGTGGAGTTCGACTCTCATTCCCGTCGAGGCGGAATGCAGTTCGTCAACGTTAATATCTGGAGTAATAACCGCGCTTGCCAAGTTCGACCGATAGCCCTGGTTCGATAAATCTCCCTGGCTTTCGGAATGTCTCGCTCTCGGATGAGGATGTCTAAATCTGTAAATTCCCTCAGCGCCACGTCGCCGTAAAGAACCGCGGCCAACACAGGTCCTTTGAACGGCACTGCGAGAATGTGCTCGGCGTCAAACAGGTGAAGTATGTGAAGCAGTTCGCCGGCCAAGAACCGATTCTTGGCCGAATTTGCGGAATAGAAGCGGCTCAGTTCTTGTCGCGCCACTTCGGGGCAACGCTTGCCAGCAGGCTGTATGCAAGATCTGGTAAACCAGGGGCCTTACTCCATGCGATGTGGCAAGTTGAAGAAACGCTTGCCAATCAACATCCTGAGTTGCTATTTCCTTGATTCGAACTCTCGTTTGGAGCATGCTGCACGTCCGGGCGCAGCAGAGCATGAGGTCGACTTCCGGGATCCATGAACCACCGATTCCCGCCGCTGAACGCATCTCGGCCCGGGTCTTTCTTGCACAATCACTGGCGAACTCATCCACGTCAATCCGCCGCAGCGGAAACCATGGCGGACACAGAGTACTTGGACCGGAGCTGATCTGCGATCCACTCAAAGGTCACTGCCAGCCCTCGCCCCAAGGGGATGGACGGTTCCCAACACAACACCTCCCGCAAGCGATCATTGTTGCTGTTGCGACCCCGCACACCTTGAGGTCCGCGGACGTTGTGGCGTTTCGAGATCCGCTTGCCAGCAATCCTGGCCACCAGGTTTACTAATTCATTAATCGTTACGAGTTCATCCGTTCCCAGATTGAGAGGTTCGCGGTAGTCAGAAGCCATGATGCGGATGAGCCCTTCCACGCAATCTTCCACATACATGAAGGAGCGCGTCTGCTCGCCATCGCCCCAAACTTCGATCTCGCCATTTTCTTCACTGAGAGCCACCTTCCGACAGATGGCGGCTGGTGCTTTTTCCTTGCCGCCTTCGTACGTGCCTAGAGGCCCGTAGACGTTGTGAAACCGGACAATTCGCGTCTCAAAGTCGTAGTCTCTGTAGTAGTAACGGCAAAGTTCCTCGGCAAAAAGCTTCTCCCAGCCGTACCCGGGTTCGGGATCGGCGGGATGCGCATCTTCCTCACGCAGAGGAGTGACTGCCGGGTCCTGCTGCTTGCTCTGGTTGTAGACACAAGCGGAAGAGGAGAACAGAAAACGCTGGACCTCATTCTGACGGCTGGCCTCGAGCATGTGGGCATTGATGAGAATGTTGTTGCGACTGATGTCGGCGAGATACGCGGTGATATAGCCAATGCCGCCCATGTCGGCAGCGAGATTGTAGACCTCATCAATTCCGCCGCGCGTGGCCAGGAGGCCGTTCTCCGCCTTGCGCAGATCAAGGATCTCAAACACATCGCTGGGCGAAGCTTCGTATTCCGGATACTTGATGTCAACACCGCGGACCCAATGCCCGTCTGATTTGAGTCTCTTCACCAAATGGTGCCCAATAAAGCCACCGGCGCCCGTTACCAAGACTCGCTTTTGCTTCCCCATACCTGCACTCTCCTGAGATTTCAAATCTGGTGATCGGCTCCAAGCAGAGCCAATTGTACTCGCTAAGCTTCCTCGCGTCCTATCAGTGTTCAGCATGCAAAAAAACCGAAGCCGGCCCCAGCGTTGTGGTTCTTCCAGGGAGACCAACTTTTTCTAGCAATTCTAGACTGTTGTTGATTTGCAGTTTCCCGAAGCTCCCTTTGCGCATTGTCTTCGACATGGGTGCGTTCATCGGGTTATCAGGAAGAACCTGTGCAAAAGCAAGACACCTCAAAAGGACAGCTGGCGCCGTCGGCTCGGCATCTAGCCGCTGCGGCAGATGAGCCGACACGTCGGCAGGCCGGACAGCGGAATGTCCGGAATTATGCCTTTGACGTACCCAATAATGGTTACCCTTTTTTTGGGCTTTGAATGTATGTTCTCGCTAGGGGATTTCCCAAGATGCTTCAATGGAGTGAAGAAGATGACTAGCTTATTTCGCCAGTTGTGGTTGCAAGAAGAAGCACAAGACATCGCTGAATACGCGGTGATGCTGGCAGTGATTCTGGTGATCGTCGTTGGCACCATCCAGTTGATCGGATCGAATGCGAACAAAGTGTTTCCCGTATAGCTAGTTCGATCCAATAGCTGCTGCGCCAAAAGTCCGACCCTTGCCAAGCTCCTTCGCAAACTCCGTAAGAAAAATCGTCACATCGAAGCTGATCTCGCCGCAGTCGTTCCTGACATCGAGGCGGATTACACCTACAATTGCGCTGCTTCTCGCGTACCGAAGAGAAAACCGGGCATCGAATATTGGAAATACGAATTTGGCAGCACCGACCTACAGCGCCGTCCGCGAAATTCCTTTAAGCTGTCTCGAGACGGAAAATAGGATTGACCCCTACAGCTCCCGCGAGGAGCCGCCGCTGCTCGACCTCCGTGATGGGTTGGAAATCCTGACCGATGTCCATCCCCAGCCGGAAGTATCTCTCATCGCCGGGAGGAATTGCGGCCGTGACCGGCTGGGATAGCGTCCAGCGCAGACCCAAAGCGGCTTCTTCCGGGAAGGCCGCCGGTTCGTACCAGCACTTGGGATGGGGGTGGCCACTCTTTTCGGAGGCGGGCCAGGTTGTCTTGGCCATCCCTTTCAAGGCCAGGACGCCCATTTCCTTCTGCCGGGCCTTTTGGAACACTTGCGGTCCAAAATTGGCCTGGGAGTAAAGGACAAAGTTAAGCGGGAAAAGAATCGTGTCGAAGTGATAGCGATCCATTGCGGAAAGAGCCACTTCCACCGAGTGGGCCGAGAAACCAATGAAACGCAGCTTGCCCGCCTTTTTGGCAGCCTCGAAGGTTTCCATGGCGCCGTTGGGACCGAAGATCTGTTCGAGGTCTGACATCTTCGACAGCGCGTGAAATTGGTAGAGATCCACGTGGTCGGTGCGGAGCAGCCGCAGAGACTCGTCCAGCAACTTGGCAGAACCGTCCTTGGTCCAGTCTTCTTGCTTGCAAGCCAGGAAGACCTTGTTGCGGTAGGGTTCGAGCGCCGCCCCCAGGCGTTCCTGCGCATTGCCATAAGTGGGCGCCACGTCAAAGTAGTTGATCCCCCGGTCCACTGCTTCCGCTACGATATTGCTGGCAAATGACGGGCTGTTTTCCATGACCACGATGCCCGCNNCTGCCAGCTTGCTCCGCCTGCGCGAGGGGTTCGAGCATCTTGGCCGAGCTTACCAAACCCGCCGCCGTTCCCATCTTTAAGAACTCACGCCTTTCCATGGCAACCCCTTTCAGATAAGGTATGCTGCTGTGTCGAACCACTGGAGCCAAGCCTTCCAAGGGCTGCTAGTGCGGCGTCTATACCGTTGGGCTTCTTCTTGCACGCGTTCGCGCTCTTTCTTCAACTCCTGTAGAACGGCGGACAGGTTTCCCATTTGCGGTGCTTCCCGCTCGGAAGAAGATCATAGCAGGACGGTCGGGCCAGGGCAGCAGACTGATGGCAGTGATTCGTGCTCTTTTTTTCTTACCTCGCTAGACGACCCAACTCAGTCAAACGGCCACTTTGAAATTTCAAAATAGAGGCGCAAGTGTAAGGACTCCCCTTAGGAGGTCAAACGGAAAGCGGGATAGGAGGTAGGAGATAAAAGTCGGTCCTCCATAGTAATGAATGAGTAAACAGGGGACGTACCGTTGGAAGAGTCCGGCGGAGTTGGCCAAGTGGTCGATGGCGAGAAACCGGACAGTACGCGCCTACTGACGTGCCATGCCGATAACTATCGAGGTCGGAGGCCCGTCCGCGGGAAGATGTCAAATGTGCTGCCGAGCTGCAAGAAGTACGCCTCCGCTTTTTTAGAGCCACTCTGCAAGCCGCGGAAACTCGCAACCGTATCCTGCACCCCGTAGTAGTAATCCGGACTCTGGCTGGCGTGCGCGTAGCAGGCAGCCTTCTTCGTATCCGCTACGTCTGTAATGTCCACATAGTGAGTAGGCGTGGGGAACTGGCTTGTGTCCTCGCCATCCGAAACTTCGTAATAGTACAGGGCGAACCTATGCTTCAGTTGTTTCCATGATTCGTACGTCAGGTTCGCAATGGCGCGGTGATCGGGATGATTATCGATGAGCCAATGGGTGAAGACTGCGTCCGGGTTCTCCGCTTCGAGGATGGTCTGGAACGTCTGGTAATGTGCGTTGTCGACAATCGCGTGGCCGTTGATCTGATTCGCATATGCTGGCTGTGCCTTCAAAATCTCACATGCCTTTTTCGCTTCGGCAATGCGCACCGCTGCCGAAGTCTGCTGCCAGGCTCCATCATTCATATAGAGCAACACAACTTCATGGCCCACTTCCGTGAGTCGCGTAATTGTGCCGCCGCAGCCGTACTCCGGATCACCGGGATGTCCGCCGGTGACGACGATCTTGCATTTCCGGGCGGGCTGCTCCGAGCCGGAAGAATTCTGGGCCACAGCCTTCACCGCTGCCGCTCCCGCAACCACCCCGGTACCTCTTAGCATTTCTCGACGATTCATTTTTGAGATTCCCTCGGCTTCCCGTGTGAGAGCGCAAACGGCAACAGCGCTTGGCTCGCTGCACTGAGAAGTCTACCTCAGACTACTTCCCGCCTCTTCCTCAAAGCCGCGCATGTTCTGCTTTTCGCTCGAAAGGACGAGAAATATACATGGCGAACAAACTGCGGCTAGGCTCGTGCTAGAGTTGTGACTTAAAGTTCTGACAATAGCGTTTTCACGAGGTGCTGCGCATGAAGACGGCTCTGATCCAGTTTTGTATTTACGTTCTAGTTTGGTTTGCTCTCAACCTCACCGCTACTGCGGCTAGCTTCAAAGATGTGCAATTCTCGGAAGTTGATGGTGTTCGGCTAACGCTGGACGCGCATGTTCCAGAGGGAACTGGTCCCTTTCCGGCGGCCGTGCTCGTGCACGGCGGGGGCTGGGTAGCAGGCGACAAGCAGCAGTACATCACGTATATCTTCCAACCCTTGTCCGACGCAGGGTTCGCGTGGTTCAGCATCAACTATCGACTCGCGCCGCAGTACAAATTTCCTGCGGATGCCGACGACGTCGAGGCGGCAATCCGTTTCGTTAAGGTGAATGCAGCAAAATACAACATCGATCCACGGCGGATCGCTCTGATTGGCGAGTCTGCCGGCGGTCACCTGGTGTCATACGTCGGGGCCCGCAACCGTCCGGAGTCCCGCGTAGCTGCGGTTGTATCCATGTATGGGATTCACGATTTCATTTCCGCCTGTGTGGAATGGAAACCTGTGCCGACGGAGATCCTCCAGTTGTTCGGAATTTCGGAGATCAATGCTGATTCCGCTCCGATCCTGTTAAAAGCTTCTCCGGTTGTGTATGTCAAGCACGATATGCCGCCTTTCCTGCTAGTGCATGGATCTAAAGATGAAGATGTGCCGTACGCGCAATCCGTGGAAATGTGCCGCAAGATGAAGGACGCGGGGGCTCGATGCGATCTAATCACCATCGAAGGAGCGCCGCACGGTATGGATCACTGGGAGCCGGTTCCCGAGTTCCTCTGGTACAAGCAGGCTCTGGTGGACTGGCTCAAGAAAATCTTGCGCTAAAACCTTCCTGCGTATCGTGACGGATGGATCGGTTCGTCACTCCCAACACCTGCTACTGCGGAAGTCCATTTGCCGCAACATCAACCCTGAGAGTGACCGAGCCGACACTTTGCCCTCCGCTCTCCGCCGACCATTTGAGTGTTTGCCAAGTGTCTTTGTGAGCCGCGGCCGGGGTAATTTTCAGCTGAATGGCGTAGGCGTCATGGGCAGGTACCGTGTAGATCGTCGCGTCCGGTTTCTGGCTCCATCCAGAGGACAGCGTGGAGCGCAGAGTCACTTGCTTGGGCGCATCCGTGTCGTTGCGGATGAGCAGCGGAACCCAAAGCGTTTCGCCTGGGGCAACTTGAGCCTCCGGCGAATAGAGGTCAAGGTGCTCGATATTGTGAGCCGGCCAGAATGCATGGTAGAAGGCCCAGGGCCCACCGAGTTCCAGTTCGAGTCCCGGCGCAGGGGGAACGTAGCCACGTGCCCGAGTGTAGGCAACCGGCGCCGACGTGATGCCTTCGAAGACATCGCTTGTCGCACTCCCGCCCACAAGAGACTTTCCAAAAATGAGCCGGACGGGCATTTCCGTGAATTCCTTCAACTGGGCGTCGGTGAAGTCATTCTGCGTCTTGTAATAATTCCATGCTTCAGCGGCTACGCGCGAATAGGGCACCTTGCGGGAGGGCGACATATCGTTGGTCTGATATTCCGGCCCTTTGCCGTGAAGGAAATCGAAGTGAGTCGTGTCTGAGAAGTAGTAGATTTTCTTCGGCTGCCAGAGGCGGAGTCCCTCTCCGTAATTGCCGATGCCCAGCCGTTCGCGCGGAGCTTCGACCTGCTCAGGGAATGCAAGCGGATTGGCGGCTAGATCGAAAGCTTCCGTGGCGAGGACTCCGGCAGCCTGATGGTCTTCGTGGTTCTCCCCGACCACATAGTTTGGCATCCAGGTCAGAATCACTTCCGGCCGAGTAACTCGAATCAGACGAACAATCTCGTCAAGCGCGGCCCCGTGTCCCCATTGCTCAAGCGAGTGCAGAACGTCGGCGCCCGGCGTGTCGGAACCATGCAAGAACCACGCATCGGACACGCCGTAAGAAGCCAGGGAACGCCGGGCCTCCATTTCGCGGACGTCCGCCAAAGCATTAGCCTGTTCTTGCCCGGCAGCGTTGCCGCCGGAATTCCCGCGGGTCGTGTAGATCACGGCCACGCGCTTGTGCTGCTGTTCGATCAATTTTGCAACGTAGGCAGCGACTTCAATATCGTCGTCCGGATGACCGACCACTTCCAGAATGTCGACTTTGTAACGGCTATCTGGTTCCGGGTTGGGCGGCGCCTGTTGCGCTCGAGATTGTGAAACTCCGCTCGTTATGAAGACTGCGAGAACAAAAGACAGGAACACTTTCATGTTTGGGTGGTCCTCTCAGTACGATTGTATGATTCGCAATGTAGAGATACCGGCACCCCATCCAGGTGCCGGTCGTAATTGGCATCCATCATTAATAACGGAAATGCAATCCGAATTGCATCTGGCGCATCGTAGCCGCTGCGGTAATCTGTCCTGCCCCAGTGACATCGACGGTAGGGTTGGGATTCGCGAGGTTTACATGATTCGTCGCGTTATAGTTCTCCCATTTGAACTCCAGAGTTTTCCCTTCCGCAACCGTGAAGATCTTCCCTAATGAAAGATCGAAATTGTACAGTCCGGGACCACGGAACGAATTGTGGCGGACATCTCCATTGCGGCCTGGGCTCTGGGGCGCCGTGAAGGCGGCCGGATTGAACCAGAGGTTGGCGTTCGGGTTCGGTACACTGGCACTCCCGATCTGATNNACCTGGTTCGTACCCGAGATGTTGGGTGTGAAGGGCAAGCCAGACTCGAAAGTGGCGACTCCGCTGAAGGCCCAGCCTCCGAGGACTAAGTCAACAGCTCGACTCGCCGATCCGCCAAACTGGCGCCCGCGTCCGAAGGGCAGCTCCCAGACGTAGCTGATCGTTGCCGTATGGGTGCGGTCGTAATTCGCGGGACCGTGGTCCTGCCACCAATTCAAGTTGTTTGAAAATGCGCCTCCGGTCTCGCTATTCGCCATCGCCTTCCCGTAGGTATAAGTCGCAAGAAAATCCAAGCCATGGCTGGCGCGCTTTTGAACCTTGACCTGCAAGGCGTGATAGCTTGAGTTGTCGCAATTGCAAGTCTCGTATATACCCTGAGTCAAACCGAACTTCTGATAAAAAAGACGCCGCGCGTTGAAGTCGTTGCAAGTGCCGTCAGCCGCACAGTTGGGATCGAGCGCGGCCTGGTTTACGTTGGGATTGATGAACAAATGACGCCCGACGTTTCCGACGTAGCCCGCTTCCGCAGTCAAGGTTGGAGTGAACTGGTGCTGGACTGTGAGATTCCACGAATCGGCCAGCGGAATACGATAGGCACTCGGCGGATTGAAGAAATAATACGTGTTCAATCCGTTGGGCAGGGGATAGCGTCCGCTGGTGCCAATCGGCGGATTAACCGGCAACGGCGGTCCGGCTAAGAGTGAGAATACGGTTGAATAACTGTTGGGAGCAACCAGCTGTTGCGGGTTGGTGATGGGCGGATCGTAATCCGGAGCTTGACCAAAAACCGCCCCGAGTCCAGCTGGAGTAAAGCTGCGGCCATAGCCGGCGCGCACAACCGTGCGTTCCATCACCTGGTAGGCGATCCCAACCCGCGGTGCAAAGCCAAGATTGTAAGCCTTAACTCCCATATTCAAGGGCACGGAGCCCATTCCGGCGACCAGCACTTCCCCGGTATTGGGATCGAAGCTTCCCGCTCCACCAGGGCTCGCGGCAGTCTGCGGCAAGTAGTTTTCGTAGCGTACCCCGTAGCTCACGGTCAGCTTCCGTGTTGCTCGCCAGGCGTCTTGTCCATAGAAAAACAAGCGAGTTTGGCGCAGCCCAGGATGGAACCCGATGCCCGTGAAATAGCGTGCGAAGCCGCCCGGATCACCGAGAAGGAAGGACGCCAGTGCTGCACCCGTGGTGACCGAACCACCCGTAAGCTGGTCAATGTCGGAACTGCCTGTCACGCTGTCGCCAAAGCTGATCTCTCCGGAACGGTGAGAGTCACTGGGAATCCGTTGCTGCTGGGCGCGGCGAATGTCGGCGCCCCAGCCGAAGTTGTGATTGCCCCTTGTCTTTGTCCAATTGTTCACCCATTGAAAGTGGTTCTCGGTTTCCTTCAGCGGGCAATTGCATTGGTTCACGCCCAGTGCATACCCAAAGTTAAATCCGCCATTTCCGTTGATATAGAACGCCGGCATCCCGCTGGTCTCGACCGTGCCGAGGTTCAAACCTGGCAAGCCCGCATTGGTAGCCGGTGTTGTGCCGACTCCGTTCGGCTGGACACGAATTCGATACCGATAAAAACCAAAACGAAAATCCGTAATCAGACTAGTGCTCAATGTGTATGTGCTGCCGAGCGCCAGGCTCTGATTTCGGTCGAGGGAACTGCCCGCGAAATTGATTCCGTTCAGAGAAGGGCCGCCAGCCTCTGTCCCGTAAGCCCCCGGTGCAGACAGATCGAAATCGGCGATTGTGTAGCGGCCGAAGAAATGAAGTTTATCCGAGAAGTTGTAATCGATCCGTCCATCGACCTGGTCGCTATCAAATTTCTCGCTGCCGCTGGCAATGTAATTATTGGCAATCGAGCCGGGGTTCGTATTGGGCATTGGGAGGAACTGCAGAATATTAGTGACAGCGTTCGCAACTGGAATGACATTGACCTGACCGCTGGTCGTAATTGCCTTGCGTTGGCTTCCGTCCGGATTGCCCGTGGTCGGGTCAAATACCATGCCGGCCTGAGCGGGCGCAAACCCGCCTTCAGTCGTCGGCACAAGTTGAGGGGTGGCGCATCCGGTTGCCGAGGTACTGCCATCGGCGCAAATGAAGTTCCCCAAAAGAGCGGTCAGATCGCCGCCGCGCTCGGCTGCGGTTGGCACGGTCGTGATTATGGAAGCAGCGCGGCGTCTGCGCGTGCCTTGGTAGTCGGTGAAAAAGAACAGCTTGTCTTTTCTGATAGGGCCGCCAAACGAGCCCCCGAACTGATTCCAGCGTAGCGGCAGATTTAGCGCAGAGAACCGGTCTTTCGCATTGAAGGTATCATTGCGCAAGTACTCGAACAGAGAACCGTGAAGATTGTTCGTGCCTGATTTCGTTGTGGCTTGCAACAGGGCGCCTGCGACCGAACCAAATTGAGCATCGTAATTGCTGGTGGTGACTTTGAACTCCTGCAGCGAGTCGATATCGGGATTTACAACCGCAATGCCCAGGATGGCGCTATTGTTTTCCGTCCCGTCCAGCAGGAAGCCATTGGAGGTGAATTGTTGCCCGTTGACATCGATCTGGTAACCGCCCTGCGGGTTCTCAGCCGCGGCGTGTGTCCAATCGTTTAGCTGCGTCCCAGGCGTCACCAGCAGCATCTGGGTCACGTTGCGGTTCAAGATCGGCAAGCCGCCGAGTTCGTCCGTGGTGAGAGTTGTGCTGACATCGGCTCGGTCCACTTTGAGCTGCGGCGTTTCGTCTGTAACCGTAACTTGGGTGGACTGGCCCTGCACCCCTAGCCGAAGATCGACGCGAGTTGAGGAATCGATCTGAACCTCAGCAAGAGCCTCGGCGACGCTGAATCCGGGCGCGCTGGCACTGATCTTGTAGTGGCCAGCCAACAGATGGGTTTGCTCGTAGTTCCCACTTTCATTTGCCGTTGTCTTATAGTTGACTCCGCGGTCCGTGTCGGTAATGGTGATCGCAGCATTCGCGACGGCCGCGCCGCTAGGATCATTCACTGTACCGTTGATGTTGCCGTAGACTGCCTGCCCAACAGCAACTTCGCAGAACAGAAAGAAGCAAGTAACGATTAATGCGAGAACATGGTGCAGTGTAATCGTTTTCATGGTGAATCCCTCTATTTGAACCTAGCCGGAGCATGGAGTGCCTGGAATGCAAGAATGCTAGAAACGCAACGTCGCGGCAGTCGCGGCCGGAGAAAAATTGTGCCGCGTGAACCCGGTCACCGTCAAGGTGATTCTTCGAATACCTGTGTAGATGTTATCGTTTAGCTGTGTCGTGTTCTCTGAAAAGATCGACGACATCGAGCATCTTCCGGCGCTCGCGCTCCGAGTAATCCAGC
>PLEA01000156.1 GCA_003136335.1 Acidobacteriaceae bacterium
ATAATCAGCATATCGGCTCCTTTCTCCCGAGCCTTTTTGGTTGGTTGTGCACACCAAAGTTTACTCGGGTCTACGGAGCCGACATTGTCATGGAATCAATTACACGTTTTGACCGCTGGTCATTGAGTGTAAAGGCGATTTTGCGTCAGTTAACGAAGAGAAAAGAGACGTTCAGGAGGCCGGGTCAAGGGTAATGGCCAAGGCATCTATGTCTTTATCGATTGTTATTTCAATCGTTCGCCGCCTACCTTGCAACCGGTAGCCCCGGACGGAGGGGAAAATCTCGTATTTGCCCGTAGGGAGGCTCGTGAATTCGAAAGTGCCGTCATGGCCAATGACAACCGTTTGGCTATCCCATGCGCGATCAGCATCAATGGTAATCCGCATTCCATCGGGAATTCGGGCCCCATCACTCAGCTCAACCCTTCCTCGCAGACGGTGGCCGGGAATGATCTGAAGATCGCCGACATTTACTAGTTCGCCGTCGCGGACCGTCGAGCTTTCCACGGGATCAGTTGCTCCGAGCGCAGCAATCGATTCCATCTTGGCGTAGACATACCACGCGACTGTCACGGGCACGTTCGGGATAAGGAAAGAGCCGTCATCCTGAGTGCCGATGCGGACCTCGCCATAGGGATTTCCGACAATTTTGAGATTGTCACCGAATCCGCCTTTGTCCTGTGCAATCAAACCAATCTCAGCCCCGGCCACCGGTTTGCCCTGATTCACTAGGCGGCCACGAACCGCTGCGCCGTCGAAGACTGTTATAGTCTTGCGTTTGGCTCCGGTGGGCACGGCAATCAACCTCGCTGCCATACCGCGAGCCTCGACTTGGAGCATCATGCCACTAGCCTCCTGGCTGTATGCCAGTTCGAATCGCCCTCTTGAATCAGTGACGGCTACGCGCTCCAGGCCCTTTATCGTTCCGTAAATACTGTGATTACCACCCTTAATTTGTGTGGTTACTCCTTTAGGTATTACAACGGCGTCGCGTAGTGCTCGACCGTGCGGATCCACGACTCGGCCGCGTACAACGCGCGTGGGGTCATGCACTGCCGTCCTTTGTGTGAGACTTGCCCCTTTGGGTCGGGCATCCGAAGGATCGACTCTCTCGATGAATGTGGGCGTGTAGCCATCACGCACCACCAATAGTTCGAACCACAATTCAGGGTCGAGGTTCGTGAGGGTGAATGAACCAGTTCCATCGGTCGTGGTGCGCTTACCGCAGTCCCGATAACAGCCGGGGCAGTAGGTGCTATAGCCCTTCGTGACTCCGGCGTGCCAGATTAAGACGGTAGCATCCTTTAGCGGTTTGCCAAGATTATCGCTAACCTTTCCATTGATGGTGGCCCGATCGGTCGCTAGAGAGAAGGAAGTTGTCGCGACTATCAGAGTGGTGATTTGGAATAAGTTACGCACTGAGGACTCACTTTGGTGGCCATGATACTCCACCCTGCTATTAATCTGCTACCAGAGAACCATGGTTGACGAAAACAGGCGCCATCTCTTACAATGCCGGCGTTGTCAAGTACTTTTTTTCCACACTGCTCCATCCACTCAGAGATGAGCGCCATTTCGCTCTCGTAGAAATAAGTGCCATACCAACCAAGGCTCGCTCGTAATCAGTTCAGGTCAGAACTCGGTCCGACCCATGCATCTCTTCGATCACAACCTCGATCATGATTACTACTTCGAACTCCGCCGGTGAAGGTGGAGCGGGCTGCCCAATCAATTTCTCGATGTTCTACTGCACACCATCGCCTGTTCCGAGCTTGCCCGCGTGCGAACCGAACTTTCTTAACTGCTCGTAATCCCATCCTTTACGCCACATCCAGTAGAGAGCAATAGCCAGTCTCCGCGCCATCGCTACCTTGGCGATCTTCCGTCCTCGTCGCATCGCCAGGTGGAAGTACTTACTGNNTTCCACCAGCAAGAAGCGCAACATCGAACTCCCTTGCTTCGTGATATGGCCCAGTCGTCGCCGATTTCCGCTTGAGTCCTCCAACGGCACTAACCCCAAATACGCCGCGATCTGCTTCCCGCACTGAAATCGCTCCGTCCTTCCGATGATTAATACGAAGGCTAAGGCCGTCAGTGCACCCACTCCAGGATGCGTCCGCAAGCGTCGTGCCTCCGGACATTTCTCTACTTCCTGCTCGATCACTTGCGTCAGATCGCTAATGGTCGGGTTCAGCCGATCCAGCAGCTGCAGCAGATCTTCCCGTCGCCGGCTCGCCCAGGGGGCTAAGCGAAACGACTCCAGTTGCTCTCGTCCATGCTGCCGCCACAACCTCATTTTTGCAGCGTAGCCCCTCGTTCAGAGCCACCGCTTGCAGTTGATTCATGATCCGAGTCCGCATCTGCACCATGCGATGCCGATGCCACAACAGTTGCCGCAGATCCCGATTCTCCCCACTCGGTACCCAGATCTTGGGAAAACGATTCTCCATCAGCAACTGCAGAATATGCTGCGCATCCTGCCGATCCGTCTTCTGCTTGCGTTCGCGCTTCCTGGCGATCTCGGTGGCGTCCCCGATCCACAACTCGAAGTTCACTTCCGCCAGGAGTCGCTCAAACCAGCGTGCATGCCCACTAGCTTCCATTCCTACTCGTACCTTCTTCCCCTGGGCAGCGAGGTCACGATAAAACTTTTCTGCTCCCTCACTGTGCTCTAATCGTTGCTCTCCGTAATCTCCCGTGTCGGTATCCACAAACGCTATTTGCTGGAAGCCCGGGTGATAATCGCA
>PLEA01000548.1 GCA_003136335.1 Acidobacteriaceae bacterium
ATCGGCTATGTGATCGTCGAGTCGTTGAGCCGTTTTGCTCGCAACGTCTCTGATCAAGGCGCTGCAATTGCGGAACTAAGAGAGAACGGTATAGCCCTGCTCTCGGTCGCCGAACCCAACGTTGACAACACGGCGGCCGGACGAATGGCGGCGGGCGTTCATGGCGTGTTCAATCAATACTTCTCCGACGCGCTGTCTGAGAAGATGAAAGATCGCTCGGCTGCCAGTGTCCGCGCGGGCCGATGGCCGTGGGCCGCACCTCTCGGTTACGTCAACGATCTGAAGGTGAGCAACGCTGCAAACATCAGACCCGACCCGTCTTCCGCGCCCCTCGTGCGCGAAGCCTTCGAGTTGTATGCGACCGGCCAGTACACCAAGATTCAAGTCTTGAAAATCGTAACGAACAAGGGGCTGAAGACGAAGCGTGGGCAGAAGTTGACGGCGCAAACGTTTGACGCCCTGTTGCGTAAGCCCATCTATGCAGGCTGGGTTTACTCGTCGAGTGTGCCGGAACCGGTGAAGGGACTGCACGCCCCAATCGTGAGTCAGGAACTTTTCGACGACGTACAGGGGGTGCTGTGTGGTCGCAAACTGTCGAGCGCGCCGAAGCGGAAGCACAACCCAGCGTTCCCGTTAAAGCACTTTGTGAAATGTGGCGTCTGTGGAACCCCGCTCACTGGTGGAATGAACAAGGGTAAGCTGAAGCACTACCCGAACTACTGGTGTCGCAACTCCGACTGCCGCGCTGTAAGGGTATCGAAGCCCGTGCTTGAGTCTGAGTTTATCGAACATCTTCGAACCTTGCTCCCGGACGCCGCAACCCTTGCCCAGTTCCCTGCCATTGCAGCCGAGGTATGGACACGAAGGCAGGGCGATTCAAGCATGACAACCAAGGAACTCACCGCGCGTCTTGTGGAACAAAAGAAGCTGAAGGCAGAACTTCTGCGGGTCAGGCTCCGGGGCGAAGTCAGCCAACTTGACTACGCCCAGGCCAATGCGGACTTCGACGATGAGATTGAGAGTATCGCGCAGCAAATACAAGCTTTGCGTGTGCAGTGCGGAACGCTTGACGCTTTCATCCGGTTCTCGAAGCTAATGTTGGTGGACGTGTCAGCCGCGTGGCAACGAGCCGACCCTCAGCAGAGGCTACGTGTTCAAAATTTTCTCTTCCGAGACGGCATTGGGTACCACCAACAGCACAAGTTTTTGAACACCACTAACCCAACATTGTTTCAACAACTAAGTGCACTGACGCACCCCGAAAAAGTGGTTGGCGTCCCCGACGGGATTTGAACCCGTGTTACCGCCGTGAAAGAACGGCGCATACACAACTTTAAAGGACTTACAAGAGGCGGACGACCTCTAAGTCGTTGGAAATTCCCGGTAGCGGGAGCAGAACCATAGCGTAATCCGTAGTGCGGTTGTAGCTGACATGAGCGTCGGATCGAGCCTCAGCGGGAGTCGACGTATGCATCAGTTTGGGCGATCGAATGAACCAGCAACATGATTAAAATCGTTCATCCTACCCCTAGGCGCTTTTTAGCAGTTCCCATGCCTGGTGAATCGCTGAAACCAGCGTTTCAAAGTCGAAGAGTGAGAAATGCGGCGGCTCCCGCCTTTCAATGAACGCCCAGAATGCTGCTGCTCAGCTGCCGCCCTGAGGTCAGCGTTGAGACTCTTGGCGAGGTGGATGCCAGTCAGTAGTGCTCGCCCGGGCCCTGCTATCTGAGGTAGGTCTTTACCATGTCGATTACCTCGTCGGCCGCAAGCGTCTGCTCCGAATTCGGTTTTCGCTTCGGGTCAAGCACATGGTGCCGGATGTGTCCTTCCAGGAGCTCAGTCATCAGGCTGTTGACCGCACCTCTTGCCGCACTGATGATCTGCAACACCTCAGAGCAATCGCGCCCCTCATCGAGAATCCGCTCAAGGGCCTCAAACTGTCCCCGGATGCGCTTGCTACGCAGAATCAGCTTTTGTTTGTTCTTGATCGTATGACTCATTCGCGAACGAATGATATCATGCCGGGCCTTGCACTATACCTATGGGGGTATGTATCATGAACCGTTCCCTTGCACGAGTTCATCATGTGGCAGCGAATGGCCTTCGTGATAACGGTTGTGCTTCTCGGATTTAGTGGAGGCGTCCTCGCCCTCTTTGTTCGTGGCACGCACGCTGGACGGGGCGAGGTAGCCGGTTTCTGTTTTGTTTCTGCTCTGGCTGTCATGCAGGCTTGGATGGTTGCCTCCGAGATCGCCAAGGCGAGCAGGGTGTACGGCAACATTCGAAATGCATGTTATCGAGGAGCTCAAGCGAAATTTCGAGCTGTTTCGCTCGTTGGCCTGTGTGCAATCGTGGGGGTGCTTCCGATGGCATTGATTGGCGAAAGCTCGGGAGCACAAGGCCGATTCGCCACGGTTATTTTAGGTGGTGTGGTGTTCTCGACTATCGCAGCGTTGACCGTGCTGCCGGTCCTCATTGCGCGGATCGCAGAGTGATATCGGACTGTTGCACCGCCTCGTTTTCGCGGCGCTGCTCCTTCGGGGCGCAGTTTGGGCTAAGTGGCCATGAAGTGATCGGGATGGTCAAGTTTTACCTGGAAAATTGCTTTTGCACGACGGAGGGAATGTCGCTATGAGTTCTTCGCCCATCATTGAAAAGTCCCCTGCCAACCCTCCTCATCTCAGCGAGAGGCGGAAGTCCTCAGAATCGAAGGAACCTGATCCTGGTGCTGAGCACGAACAACACGGACACGGAGTCGAGTGGGCCGAGCTCGTCCGGATTGCGTTTGTGGCCCTGGCTGCTGCTGCGGTCTGGTTTCGGCTGTGGGAGCCGTTTCCGCACATCAGCGTAATCGGCATCGCGGCTACCCTGATCGGCGGATACCCCATTTTCAAGGAAGCCTTCGAGAACATCATTGAACGAAAGATGACGATGGAACTCTCGATGACCATCGCGCTTCTCTCGGCCCTGGCGATTGGAGAGTTCTTCACCGCTCTGGTCATCACCGCCTTCGTCCTTGCCGCCGAGGTGTTGGAGGGCCTCACAGTTGGTAGAGGCCGACGGGCTATCCAGAGTCTGCTCGATTTTCTTCCCAGAACCGTCGCAGTCCGCCGTAATGATCAGGTGGTGGAAGTAGCGTCCGATGAAGTTCAGGTTGGTGACACGGTGATCGTGAAACCGGGTGGACGCATCCCGGTGGATGGTATTGTGCTTGGTGGCCGATCGTTTGTGGAACAAGCGGCTATCACGGGCGAAGCCATGCCGGTTGAGAAAGCACCGGGAGATGGCGTCTATGCCGGGACCATCAATCAATCGGGAGCTTTGGAAATCGGTGCCCAGAAACTCGGGCGCGACACGACGTTCGGAAGAATCATTGAAGCCGTCGAACGGGCCGAGAAGTCGCGTGCGCCGATTCAGAAGACTGCTGATCGCCTGGCGGGTTACCTTGTGTATTTTGCCCTGGGGGCAGCAGTTCTGACCTTCATTATTACTCACAATGTCAGGTCAACCATTTCGGTCGTAATCGTCGCCGGAGCGTGCGGCATTGCGGCTGGAACTCCACTGGCGATCCTCGGAGCAATCGGCCGAGCGGCGCATCAGGGAGCCATCATTAAAGGGGGCCTCTACCTGGAGGCACTAGCTGCCGTGGACATGGTGCTTTTGGACAAGACTGGCACGCTAACTTTCGGTACTCCGCAGATTCGGGAGGTTGTTTCGGCCAATGGCTTCGGGGAGCGGCAGATTATAGCCGCTGCCAGTATTGCGGAGCGCAAATCCGAACATCCTCTCGCCAAGGCAGTCATGGCACGGGCAATGGAACTCGCCATTCCCCTTGTCGAGCCCGATGAATTCTCCTACACGCCGGGAAGAGGAGTCAGGGTGAGTTATGAAGGCGAGGAGATCCTTGTGGGTAGCCTGGCGCTCTTCGTGGAGCGCGGCATGACGCGAGGCTTGCCCATAGATAGTAACGGTGCGGACGGCGCGTCGGAGGTCTACGTCGCTCGCGCGGGGCACGTTCTTGGGAGTATCCGAATTGCGGATGTTTTGCGTCCGGAAGCCAAGAATGCGGTTGCGGCAATGCGACATATGGGTTTGAAAACTGTTCTGTTAAGCGGAGACACACAAGCGGCGACTTCATCCGTGGGCCGCGATCTCGGAGTGGACGAAGCGGTGGGAGGACTCCTGCCGGAACAGAAAGCAAAGTGGGTGACTGAGTTGCGTAGCAAAGGGCGGAATGTCGCGATGGTCGGTGATGGAATCAACGACGCCCCAGCCCTGGTCGAGGCCAACGTCGGCATCGCCATGGGTTCGGGAACTGATGTTGCTCGGGAGAGCGCGGATGTGATTTTGATCGGAAGCGATCTCTCAAAACTAGTCGAAACTTTGCGGCTTGCACGACGCTGTCGGGGGATCATCATGCAGAACTTTGTGGGCACGTTGGTTGTGGACAGCATTGGAGTCGGAATGGCAGCTCTTGG
>PLEA01000354.1 GCA_003136335.1 Acidobacteriaceae bacterium
CAATCGCAAACTCTACGACGCGACCGAGTTCTACACGACGATCCTTCCCATCCGCGACGGCCTCGCGGTAGCAGTTAAGAAATAGCTAAAAAGTAGCGCCGCCGTCCCGGCGGTTGTCCGGCGGGTGTCCCCGCCCGCCGCGCCTAGCTAGGGCGAGACGCCCTCGCGATAGCCAGGCAAGATTACTACGCTAGGCTGTTTGGTGTGCCCGCTTTACTTCGCCTGCGGCTGAATCAATTCCGCGTCAATGGTGATGGTAATCTCGTCTCCGACGACGCCGGGAGCGCCATTCACGCCAAAATCCTGGCGAGTGATTTTCGTTGATGCCGACGCGCCGATGCGCTGGTTGCCCCACGGATCTTTGATCGGAGCGGAAGGTCCGTCCACGTCGAGCACGACTTCCTTGGTCACGCCGTGAATCGTAAGATCGCCGGTGAACTCTAGTTTCCCGGCCCGCGTAACTTTCGCTTGCTTGGAATGAAAAGTAATACTCGGATATTTCTGCACGTCGAGGAAGTTGGGGCTGCGTAAATCTTTGTCACGCATTTCCACGCGCGTGTCTACCGAATTCGCATCGATCGTGGCCTCGAGAGAATCCCTCGACGGATCTGCCGCATCATGCTTCGCCGTTCCGGTCACTTTCGTGAATGCGCCTCGCACCGTCGACACACCCAAATGCCGTACCGAAAATTGTGCGGCGGAGTGATTGGAATCGATCTGCCAGGTTCCAGCTTGGGCTGCGGCGGTGGAGGCAATTGCCAATGCGGTAACAACAGCGAAGAATAAGCGAAACATATTTGCGAGTTCTCCTCTGGGATTAGTTGAGTTCGGCAATGTTAAATGGATTTGACCGGAATAGCCAACAAATCATCGACGAGGCCGACTTCTTTCTGCAGGAACGGTTCGGCATAAGTCACACCGCCGAGCATGCCATAGAACCGCGCCATTGCCTCCACACGCGCGCGAATCTCGTCGTGGGCTGGGAACAGGTCTTTGCCCGCATCCTGATCGCTGAATTGCGATTTGTAAGCCAGAATGGAAGCGAACTTCCCCTCAAACTGTTCGCCGATGTCAACGACAAACGAGGGCCGAATGTCGTAATACAGCGTAGCGTAAATGATCTTGAAGGGGCGATGAGGAGCCAGCGAAGTAGCGCCGGCATCCTGCCGGCTGTCCTGATGGTGTCCCGCCCTCAGTTGGCTGTCAGAGGCGCTGACAGCTGACAGCTGAGAGCTGAGAGCTTTCTGCGGATCAAGTTTCGCCAACCCGGCCAGAAAGCAAGCCTCATATCCAAGCACAGAAGCAGTGTAATGATCTGGATGCCGCCCCTTCCAGTAAGGAAGAATGACTACCCGCGGCTGCGTCTCCCGAATTACAGCCGCCACGTTCAGCCGGTTCTCCCACGTGTTCTCGACGCGACCGTCGGGAAGGTCGAGCGCCCTTCGCCAAATGACACCCAGAATCTTCGCCGCGTCGGCTGCTTCCCGGGCACGATCTTCCGCCGTGCCCCGCGTTCCCATTTCTCCCTGTGTCAGGTCGAGGATGCCCGTGCGCTGCCCACGCTGCGCGGCTTTCAGCAGCGTTCCGCCGCAGGTTTGCTCTACATCGTCGCGGTGCGCGGCGATCGCAAGGATATCCAGAGGCGGACTCAACGGCAGAGAATACATATCAATCGAGGCTTCCTTGTTCGAGCACGACGTTCTCGCGCACAATCAAGCGGTGCGCCGCCATTTCCTTCAGCGTGGGAAGCACGCGACTCACGTGCTCATCGGTGTCCACGAAAGTGATGATCACCGGCAGTTTGCCTCCAGCCTCGACTAGATGCGCCGTCTCCACCCGATGCCTCCCCAGGAATCCCGCGACACAATGGATCGCGGTCGCCGCGTAGACATTTTCCTTGCGCAGGTAATTGAGAATCTCCATGTGCAAGGGCCGACGATGCCACTGGTCCGCTTCGTTCAGGTAGATGGTGACTTGGACAGCCATAGCTTCAGGCATTTTACTCGCGATCCTTCCATTCCTGGCGCAACATGCCGTACAACTCAGAATCGACAGACCGATCCCTTGCGCAGGTGTTCGCGCTGGCAGCATTCGTGGGGAAGCGTGTTCCTGTTCACAGCGCCCGCGCCAGCGCCATGCCGGCGAGTGCACTGCCCAGGCAGAGCAGGTTGTTGCTGAGCACGTTGGTCAGCATCAGTCCCCATTGGCCTTGCTCAAAATAAGCCATGGTCTCGAACGCGTAGCTGGAAAAAGTGGTGAACGAGCCGCAGAAGCCCACCACCACCAACAGCCGCCAGCGCGGGTCCACCAGCACGCGCTCGCTGGTCCAGACGATGAAGAACCCCACGATGAAGCTGCCCAGGATGTTGATGATGAGCGTTCCAGTAGGGAACACCGGGCCAAATTCTCTGGCAGCGAGACGACTCATGAGGAACCGCAGATTGGCGCCGACGATCGCAGCGACGGATATGGCGAGGAAATCTTTCACGATGGAGTCTCTCCTACAAAAATAGTTCAATTCTGTAGGAGTTATCAGCGTGAGTGTGTGAGCAGCCCAGGCGGTTATGGCGAACTCCATCGCCGTCTCTAATTTTTATCACACGGACACGTAGGGAACCACCCGCAATTTAGCAATTGGCAGTTAGCATTTGGCCACCCGGAGAAGCCCAGGTTTCCACTGCGAGGCTATTGTGGCTAAATGCCAACTGCTACTTGCTAATTCCTAAATTACTTCTTCCGTTCCACCAAAAATCGTGCCAACTCCTTCAGCTTCTCCGCGTGCTCGCCGAAACTCTCTAGTTCCGCGAATGCTTCGTTCACCAGCGCATCCGCCTTGTGTTCCGACGCCTCAATCCCAAACAGCGCCGGGTACGTCGCCTTTTCAGAAGCGGTATCTTTGCCCGCGGTCTTTCCCAGTTGTTCGGAGGTCTGCGTCACGTCGAGCACGTCGTCCACAATCTGAAAGGCCAAGCCAATCGCCAAGCCGAAAGCGCGCAGCTTCACAACCTGAGTATCTTTCGCGCCGGCATACAACCCGCCGCTCACCAGGCTGGCGGTGATCAAAGCAGCGGTTTTCGAGCGATGGATATACTCCAGCATCTCCTTCGTCGGCCGAGTGTGTTCCGCTTCAAGATCCACAACCTGCCCGCCGATCATGCCATTGATCGTACCCGTACCGCGGGCGACTTCCTCAATGATGCGCACGCGCGCTTCGGCCGGACACTTCAAGCGCGCCAGAACTTCGTAGGCCTGCGTCTGTAGGGCATCTCCGGCGAGAATCGCGAGTGCCTCGCCAAAGGCCTTGTGGCAGGTTGGCCGCCCGCGGCGCAGGTCGTCATTATCGAGCGCGGGCAGATCGTCATGAATCAGCGAATAGGTGTGCAGCATCTCGAGCGCCGCGCCCAGTTCTTCGATTTGCGCCGGCAAGGATCCAGCCACCATGCGCCCCGCCTCGATGCAGAGCACGGGCCGCAGCCGCTTCCCGCCCGCAAACACGCTGTGGCGCATGGCCTTGTGGATCGAGACCGGATGGTCAGTCTCCAGCGGAATGAGCCGGTCGAGCGCGGCGTCGGTGAGCATCCGTCCTTGTTCGAGAGTCTCCTGGAGCATGAAGCAGTGAGTATAACAAGGCCACGGATATGACAATCGTCAGCCGCGAAAGTGTTCGGAAAACAAAAAAATGAGGACGCCCGCAGGCGTCCTCGTGGCCCAAGAATAAAGCTACGCGACGGCGCTGCGCGAAAGCGCCGTACTTCGCAGAACCGACGTCAGCACGTTTTCCACGTCATCGTTGGGGCATACATCGCTGGCCCCCGCCTCGAGCGCAGCCATCCACATTTCCTCGTCAGGAATTCGGTGGGTGCAGACGATGGGCAAGGACGGAAAGTCGCGGTGCAGACTTTCCACATCCGTCAGCCGCCAGTACTCGATGTTGAGAACTACAGCCTCCGGACGGTTCCGGACTACGTTGTCGCGCAATTCCTCGCTCGATTGGGTTACGTGAACCGAGAAATGCTGGCGAAGTCCACCGGCCAGTGACCGCGCTACTCCAGGATCTTGCTCGAGCACAACGACATTATTTTGAGCCATTTTCCCCTTTTTCAACCGTCGTCAACTGCGTACGTCAACGTTCGACTAGGGCTGCGGGGTGGGCTGAGATACCACAAACTCCACAGACATCTAAAGCTCTCGAATCGCGGCTAGAACTCCACACCCTTACCCTCGCGCAGGCAACTTTTCTGTCAGCGGTTCGAATGGTTCAGCTTGAAGCTTCCCGTTCTTTTTCAGCAGGATTTCGACTTTTCCTTCCGCCTGTTCCAACTCCTTGCGGCAGGCCGAAGAGAGCTGCATCCCTTCTTCGAAGAGTGTCAGAGACTTTTCCAGAGGGACTTCTCCCTTTTCCAGTTCCTGAACAATTTCCTCCAGTCGCTGGAGGCACTCTTCAAACTTGGGCAACGGATTTCGCTCCGTCTCTTATTGTAATGCAACTATTTGGAAGATGTGTCCAGTCTTTTCAATGAGAGGTATCTAAAAAAATGCACATTGTGATCCCGCTGCGGGAACCGTCCCGAACCGGATCATTGGCGCTTCAGGACGAAGTGGCCGGCGCATTCGTTCCCAGCGCTTCCAGCACGTCCACCGCTGAGCTGTAACGTCCCTGCGGCGCGCTGATTTGCGCTCCCTGCACCGTTTGTCGGGCGGCAATCAACATTTCTCGCGCAATGGCGACTCCCTCCGCCCTCGCCAATTCCGGAGTCTGCGTCCGCGCCATCCGCTCCAGAATCGCGTCCGGCACGGAGACCCGCAGTTCATTCTTCATGAATTCCGCATTGCGCACGCTGACCAGTGGCCAGATTCCGGCCACCACCGGTATGCGGCAATGCTCGATCCGCCTGAGGAAGTTCTCAAGCAGACGAAGGTCGAACACGGGCTGGGTCACTGCATACTCCGCTCCGGCTTCGACTTTATACTCGAAGCGGCGAATCTCTTCGTCCATATCCGTTAACCCCGGATTCGCTCCCACGCCAATCACAAAGCCCGTACCGGTTCCAATCGGATTTCCGCCAAGATCGAGCCCGCGGTTCAGGTTGTGCACAATGTTGACCAAGCCGATCGCGTCCACGTCAAATACCGCCGTCGCGTCCGGATAATTGCCCATCTTTGGAGGATCGCCGGTAATGCAAATAAGGTTCCGAATGCCCACCGCGGCCGCTCCCAGCAGATCACTCTGGATGCACAGCACATTGCGATCGCG
>PLEA01000206.1 GCA_003136335.1 Acidobacteriaceae bacterium
CTGATCTTCCAGCCACGCATTCAACTCGGCGAGGCTCTTCACCCGCGGCTTGGGACGGAACAGCTGGTCGCGCAGATTGCCGACCTGGTTCTCGACCTGACCCTTCTCCCAGCCAGCAGCGGGCGTGCAGGCCACCGGCTCGATCAGATGGTGCGAGCACATCTGCAGAAAGCGGCGATTGTACTGGCGCGCCTTGCCGACGAAGATCGCCTCCACCGCCGTCTTCATGTTGTCGTAGATGCCGCGCCGGCAGACCCCGCCGTAGAACACGAACGCCTTGTCGTGGGCGTCGAACACCAGCTCCTGGGTCTCCCGGAAAAAGGCGCGCACGAACGGCATGCGGCTGTGCGACAGCTTCATGTGCGCCGCCTTGATCATCAGCGGCAGACCCTGCAGCGTGATCGTCTCGTGGCTCCAGTCGAACTGGTAGGCCTCGCCGGGCGCAAAGCTCAGCGGCANNGCATGCGCCGGAACCCGCGCTCGTTCCTCCCGCCACGTCTTTACGAACCGATGCACACTGTCGTGGGCGCCGTCATATCCGCGGCCGCGCAACTCCTCGAACAGCCGCTGGGTCGAGCGGCGTTCACGCCGAGGCAGCCTCGCTTCCGCCTCCAGGATCTCCGTCAGGACTTCGATCCACTCGCCGAGCTTCGGCGTCGGCTGCACGCCGCGCGCGTACTTGAACTCCGTCGCCTGACCGCGGACCACCTTGCGCACCGTCGCGCGCGACACCGACAGCGTCCGCACGATCTCCTTGATCGGCCGGCGCTGCTCCAAAAAAGCGCGACGTATCTGGCCGATCAGGTCCACGCCGATCATCCCCCAAATGCCCTTCCCGGCCGCCAAAGGCCAAAGGAACGGACACTGACACACAACGTCTAAAGGGGTCGGGATTGAACGCGAAAACCGCCCCTCAGGGGGTCACTATTGCCCGCGATTTTACAGTCGTGACCGCGGCCATCAAGGAATCGGAGGCGCTGAAAGCACTCCAGCACGAGGTCGCGCTGGAAGAGCTCGAGCTGGCCGCCAAATCGGAGCGCAACGAGCTTTTCCAGAAACTGGTCAATGCCGACCCTCACCTCGCAGCGTTGCTGACCAATCGCGATCCGGTCATCGAGCTCCCCTCGGCCGGCACCGGCGAAAAAGGCGGCGGCGAGGGTGAGGCGAAATTCGAAGGCAAATACAGTCCGACCTTTCTCCGGCTCGAGGAGAAGACGAAGGCGCAAGGTGTCCCCCTGCCTATCAATCGCACACGGCCTATCTCGGCACGTACCGACGCGAAGAACGGCTATTTGCAGCGGCCGGATAACAAAGGGCGGCTACTGATTACGCCCGAGCCCATCAAGCAGTTCGGCATCTGAACCCAGCTTCACGACGGCCGTCTGACCATCTACTTCGAGCCTGTCGAGGCGGCGCTTAAGCTCGGCGATGTCATTACGTTCCGGGTGGGGCTGCAGGACGCTTCCATGCCCCTGCCCGTCGAAGACACGCTGACAATCCGGATCGTCGACGAGCAACAGGAGTCCAAGAAGGAGACGGAAAAAGCGACGGCCACCTCCTCCGGCGACGAGGGCAAAAAAACGGGGGAGGGTGCCGCTGCTCCCACCCACGGATTGCCGACATATGTCCTACTGACCCGCGACGGCCACGCGGTCGCCGACCAGGAAACCCAGCTTTGGCCTGAGGGCTTTACCGAGCTCGACGGCGGTATGATCGACGATTTCGGTGATCAAGGCATCGTCTACAAAATCAATTATGACAACACCTATCATGTCAAATACCGGCTGAGCGCACGCGGGGATATCGCCCGCGACGTCGTGACCGAAAAGTACATCCTCGGCATGCGTATCCTGATGCTCGGCTACGAGCACGCCTTGCGAGCCATCAAGGCCTCCAAAAACAGTGACGGAAACGGCATAGCCGAATTACAAGACGACTTCCGTCGCATGGCGGCCAGGGGGGAGGCTTCAACCGTGCTGGCCTTGGCGGAAAACCTGCCAAAAATCGTCGACAAATCGGCCGTCGGCGCCGGCCAGGATGTCGAGTGAAGCCGGCCCTATGTATATATATCTCCGGGAATAGCGTTCACTCCGGTTGCGACAAATGATGACCTCGGCCGCAGACAAACCTCTAGATCGCTTTCTAGACGTAATTCATACCAATCAACTAGGTAATCGCGCACGATTTCCGGACCAGTGCCGCATAATTCAACGCGTCGACTACTGCTTCGTAACGGCCGGTCAGCATCTCTTATATCAAAAACGAGTGTTTGTTGGGCCACTATTTTTGCGATCACAATATGCCTTCAAGACGGCCACCGGGATGACCGTAGCAGGCCAAGTATCCGAGTCATTTGTAATGATGCGTCCGTGCTTAGAATACGCGGGCTACGCGCTCGCCATCTTTGCCGACCCGCGACTAGAGGACACACCCAGCCGCGATGAGGTGTTCGTAAATAGGAACGTCGATGATGTGAGTCTAAAATCGCAGAAAGAAGAATTTATAGTGGGAAAGATTCGGGAGATAATAGCAACTTTTGATCAAAATCTTGCGGAAAATTTCACGATCCTGTGCGAGCGGAGCATTGGTTATGGTGGGAATCCCAACCCCTATGGTCTGCTTACCGGAATTAACATGGAGACGAAAGACGAACAACTGACCACCATAACTACACTGGCGTTGACCGATGATCCGATAATAACAATGTTCGCGATGAAAAATGCCACCCAAGTTGGGCTAACATCGCTGTTTATTTTCCAGCATATCTTTAGGAAAAAATTCGAGTTGCTGGGTATTCGGGCTGAAATAGATGCGTTTAGGAAGGCGGGGATTTAGGGATCGTCATCACTGATTTTCCGGAAGATGACGTTTCGCGACCATCAATCCGACCTCCTCTTCCCCAAAGTGTAAGCGCCGGAGCAAAAATCCCTCAGTGAAGCGGCCGAGTTGTCCGGTTGCGCCGGAGTAAAACTCCAGCAGCAGATGGCTTTTGCCCGAATGAGGCAACGGTCGGGGGATGAAGTTCGTTTCAGGCCAAATATCGCGTGTAACGGGCGATAGCGGTTGACGGGAGATCACCAATCATGAGCTAGCATCAACGTGAGCACACGGGTCACGATGGGTTCGCCATCAGCGCCCCTGACTCCTAACTCCTCATACAAGGTGTCGATCTTCCAAAGAACTTCCGGTCGCCGACCTCGAAACTCCCAACATCATGCTCCCGGTGCGAGTCACTGTCCGGGGAGAAGTCCGTTGAATATGTCGAGGAGTGAGCGCTCTTGCTATTAAGGTGGTGGCATATCATGCTATAAGGCCGTGAGGTCGGGTGCGACGGGAGTTGATGGAGTGCTTCCGCGCTGCGACGATATCCGCTGCGGGCGGCTTGTCCGCCATCGTTAGGGCAAGCCCGGCGGTAATTCCTGCATCGCGATGGATAAGGTCTGCCGGAAGCAGCACGTCACGCCCTCACGGCGGCCTGACGTGCTGGTCCGAACCGTTACTTCGTGGTGCAGGTCGTGATGGTCTTCATAGCGCCTTCGGCTTCGGTCTCGGTCTTGTAGACCACTCCGCCGACGACGGTGACCGTTGTCTCGGTCGCGGCCGGCTTCTTTTCCGTGACCGTGCAGGTCTTCGTTTTCATGTCTTGCACTACGTAATAGGTCTCAACCGTCGTCTGGGCGGCGGCCGGAAGGACGAAACCGGCAACGAGCATGCCGGCCAATGCCATCTTGAGCTTCATCGTGTTCTCTCCCAAAAAGCAGCACAACGAAGAGAGAACGCGCTGGCGCAGTATCTAATTCCTGGGCCGTTCGATTTTGGGTGGCGCTCGGTCTAATATTAGCCTTTTCCGGGTGATAGCCTCCGCCGGGCACAAGGCGCGTCAGCGCAAGCGCGCAGATGCTGAGTTGGGCTATCCTCGTGCATAGCCGGTTCATCGCGCGCGTCTAGTCCCGGCTCCTCCCATCGGCGTTAACCACCGCAAATACCGGGGTGTATGCACAGACGAAGAGAGCGGCTGACCGCCGCTCCGCTCGCTCTTAATATTGTCGTGGACTTACCAGTAGGGTCGACCGCAGGAGCCGCGGTTAGCGCCAGCGGCGGTAACCGTAATAGCCGCCGCCGCCGAGCAGAAAGAAAAGCACAACAACGATCAACAGGAGTTCCATAGCTTCCTCCAAAACATGAATTGCGGACGCCTATTTCCCTTTGAGCGCGTCCTTGAGACCGCCGATAGCATTCTGGACCTTTCCCTCAACCTTGTCGGCCTTACCCTCCGACTCCAGCTTGGCGTCACCGACCGCCTTGCCGATGGTCTCCTTGACCGAGCCCTTGATCTCTTTCGCCGATCCCGCGATCCGATCTTTATCCATGACTACCACTCCTACTGCGACATGAGGTCCTCTCCTCAAAGTAAGCCCGCAGGACGGCAGGTGGCTGCGGCAGACTCGGAAAGTACCTAACGAGGCGAACTCAGGTAGACCGCGATGGATTTACCATCGACCCGATCGCTAGTCGCTTCGTCAGCATGCGGTGAGCACCGCA
>PLEA01000448.1 GCA_003136335.1 Acidobacteriaceae bacterium
CTCCACATCACGCTGAAGATGCCGAGTTCGGTGAGTGTAGGCTCGCGCTGTCCGAGAAGTTGCTTGATCTTCTCGTACTCATTGGGCGTGAGGCCGTGCTGCCGGAGAGTTTCCGGAGAAAAGGCAGAGATCAAAGAGGTGGCCATGGGAGAGCTTCTATTGTCGCATTTCGGACCACAGTAGGGTAGAGCTGTCGGAAAGTGCGTTTGGGCCCACCTCTCCTGCTACGATTCTCTTGTCATGAAATCAGGGATGAAATCGATCATCGTAGGCACCGCCGGCCACATCGATCATGGGAAAACGGCGCTGGTCAAGGCGCTGACCGGGATCGATGCCGACCGCCTGGAGGAAGAGAAGCGCCGCGGCATCACCATCGATCTGGGCTTTGCCCACATGGACCTGCAGAGCGCGAACGGCGAGCCTCTGCACCTCGGTTTCGTGGACGTCCCGGGACATGAGCGCTTTGTGCGCAATATGCTGGCCGGAGTGGGTGGCATCGATCTGGTGCTGCTGGTTATCGCCGCCGATGAGTCGATCAAGCCGCAGACGCGAGAGCACTTCGACATTCTGCAATTGCTGGGCGTGCAGCGCGGCATTGCGGTGCTCACGAAGTCAGACGCGGTGGATGCAGGAACGCTCGATGTGGTGCGATTGGAAGTCGAGGAGTTTCTGCGCGGAACATTTATGGACAACCCAAATTCGGATAACTCAACCTCCATCGTGGCGGTGAGTTCGCTGACCGGCGCAGGGCTCGACGACCTGAAACGGGCTATGATCGAGGCCGCAGCGGAAGTGCAGCCGCGTGATTTGCATGCTCTGGCACGCTTGCCAATCGATCGCGTCTTCACCATGAAGGGATTTGGTACGGTGGTGACCGGAACGCTGGTGGCGGGCACGATTCGACGCGAGGACGAGATGGAAGTTTTCTCCTCTGGCCGAAGAGTTCGCGTGCGCGGGGTGCAGGTGCACGGACAGGCCGCGGACGTGGCTGTTGCCGGGCAACGTACCGCGCTCAACCTGGCGGGCGCGAGCACGGAAGATTTGTCGCGTGGCATGACGCTGGCGCCAGGCGCGACCTTCGCGACTACGCGCCGCGTTGATGTGCGGCTGCGATTGCTCGCCTCCGCTCCACGCGCTCTGAGACATCGGTCGCGGGTGCATTTTCATTCCAACACGATGGAGACAGTGGTGGAGATCGCGCTTCATGGCACAAAGCAAGTTGCCCCTGGTTCGGAGGCGTTGGCGCGGCTGAAGCTTCCGGAGCCGGCACTTTTGCTGCCCGGAGACCGGTTTATTATCCGCCAGTTTTCGCCAGTCGTGACCATTGGCGGCGGCGTTGTGCTCGATCCTGCTCCAATCCCGCGCATGCCCGGACTCGAAAGTTTCCTGCAAGTATTGTCTAACAGCCCTGAAACCATGCTGACAGCACGGATCGCCAGGCGCGGCCACACCAGCATCTCAATGGCGCAACTGATCGCCGAAACCGGATGGAGCAGGGACTCCATCGAAGCGCGACTTGCTCAAACCTTGAAAGACGTGCGTGTGCTGCGGATCGGTGACTTGTTCGTGGACGCGCTCGCGATTGTAAGGCTCCAACAATCCATTGTGAATTCCGTGGGCGGGTTTCACAAAAAGAACTCCCTGGTGGGCGGGATTGCCAGGGAAGCGCTACGGGAGCAGGTGAAAGCGTCTCCCGAAGTGTTCACAGCCACCCTCGATCTGCTCGCTCGTGAAAAAAATATCGAGGCTGCCGGCGATCTGGTGCGGCTGCCCGGCCACGGCGTAGTCATGAAGGACGAGGAGGCCGAGTCCAAGAAGAAAATCGAAGAGGCCTTTGCGGTGGCGGGATTGAAAGTTCCAGCGCTCCACGAGGTGATCGCGGGACTCAAGGTGGACAAGGCTCGTGCCCAGAAGATCGTCACGCTACTGCTGCGGGACAAGGCGCTGATCAAGATTTCTGACGAGCTTGTCTTTCATCGCGGCGCGCTGGAACAGTTGCGCGCGTTAGTCGCGTCCCAGAAAGCCAAATCTCCGAAGATGGATGTGGCCAAGTTCAAAGAACTGACGGGAGTCAGCCGAAAGTATGCTATCCCTCTGCTCGAATATTTGGACAGGGAACACGTGACCAAGCGCGTCGGGGATGCGCGGGAAATTCTTTAAGAATTGGGTAATTTGGAAATCGAGTAATTGTGTAATTGAACCCTGGCCAAATTACCAAATTATCCAATTACCAAATCTTTTAGATCTTTTCCTCAGCAAACTCCACTTCCAGTCCCAGCGGGTCGGTGAAACGGTTGGTCAGGTTGGCAAGGCCCGTGAGCAGATGAATGTCGACGATCTCAGGTTCCGAAAATTGTTTGCTCAGCGGCGCGAAGTCGCCGTCGGTGATGTCGTGCGGCGTACGCGTCAGTTTTTCCACATAGATCAGCGCGGCCCGTTCTTTTTCGCTGTAGCGTGAGTAATCTCCGGCCTTGAGCGCCGCCCAGTCTTCCGCGATCAGTCCCACCCGCTTCGACGAGGCGACATGGTGCTGCGTGCAGTAGCAGCATCCGTTGATCAGCGAGACGCGGAGGTAGATCAGTTCGTAGAGCTTGCGATCCAGGGAGCGCCCCACGCTTGCGTAGAAGCTTAGAAAGTTCTTAAGCATCTCCGGGCGATGCGCCAGCGCTTTCTGCACGTTGCCAGGCTTGCCGCGAAGAGTCTTCTCATAGATTTCCTTCACTTCGGCATTTGCCGATTCCGGGCTGATTAAGCCGATACGCGCCATTGAATCCTCCAAGATTGAGTGGAACAGCCTGGTGTTCATCATCGCAGATTCGGATGATTTTGCTGCGGCACAGCGCACATTTCAAGAACACAGGCGGTTTTGCCGATGGTACTGAGTTGAGAGAAGCCGCAATGAAAACCTTGGCCTTCGTTGTGCTGTTCGCTTACGTGGGAACGCCCGGGGGCTGCGCGCAGGAAACCTATGATCCCGATGCCAAATCGAAGATTATCGCCATGGAGCGCGTCGAGAAAATGCAAGCGAGCGAGGGCAAAGACCTAAAGACGCTGGGTACCGTCCTTGACGACGACTTCGTCTTTGTGGACCCGGGGGGCAAATTGCAGACCAAGTCGGACGTACTGGCGTATGTCCAGTCGGTCAATTCGCTGCAATACGTAATCGAAGGGATGGTTGTGAGGTTACACGGAGACACGGCGGTCGTCACCGGGTTGTACCGGATGACGGGCGCGGAACGCGGGAAGCCGTTTGTCCGACGAGGTCGTTTCGTGGATACCTGGCTATACAAAAACGGGCGATGGGTCGCGATTGCGAGCCTGTCGACGCCGAGCGAGGATTGAGTGTCCACGCAGTCCCCTTTCCTGCTGCTCATCTCCTGCACATCGAGGACAATCTTATGAGAATGGCTGCCTGGTGGCTCATTCTGGCTTGCGCCACCTCCCTGTTGGTTTCGGCACAACAAGAGGGTGAGGGCGGCACTGCGGCAGGTATCCGTGCCCTGGAGCACGAATGGACCGTGGGGCAGTCGCGCAATGACAGCCATGTCTTGGACCTGATTTTCGATAACGCTCTAGTCTACGTCGAATACGGCAGGTTGGTTACGAAGGGGGAATACCTGTCGAGGATCAAGCGGGAGAGCCCACAACTGGACCAGATCGTGATGGGTCCCATGACCGTGCGCACGTTCGCAAGTACTGCCATCGTAGTTGGTACCTACTCTGAAAAAAAAGCAAAAAAAGGGAGCCTCGAATTGAAGCGTTGGCGGTTTATAGATACATGGGTGTACAAGAAAGGTAGTTGGGTGCTGGTCGCCGCGTCGGCCGCTCCGCTGTCGAATTCAGCGCTGGCCAAACCACGGCAATCTTCGCACGACCGGTAATACCCGCCGTACTATCGAGGAGTTCTTTCCTCTCCATGCTTCACATTCGTCCCGCAACCGTCCGTGATGTGGCTTTGCTCCGGAACATGCTCTGCGAACTGGCGGAGTATGAGCGCCAACTCGAGCGGGTGACCATACGTGAGGAAGATCTGGCGGGAGATGGATTCGGAGTGAACCCGCGTTTTCGATCACTCCTTGCCGAGTGGGACTGGCAGCCCGCCGGATACGCCTTGTTTTTCGGATACTATTTGACCTGGGCGGGGCGAGGATTGTTTCTGGAGGATTTACTCGTGCGCGAGGCGTTTCGCAGGCGCGCCATCGGGAAAGCGCTGCTGGCCGCGGTCGCACGCACAGCGGTCGAGGAGCACTGTTACGGAATACACTGGGAAGTGTTCGACTGGAATGAAAAAGCGATCGAGTTGCACAAGCAGTTGGGCGCGACTTTCCGCGATCAGTGGCGGCCGGTGCTCCTGGCCGATGAAGCTCTCCGGCGACTGGCGGAGCAGGCGCTTTGAACGAGAAGAAGAAGAAAACAAAAAACGGCAGCACAAGCGATCCAATCCGCTTGTTCGTAACTCAAGCCGTTTGGGCCGCATGGCTGGAAAAAAATCATCGCAACTCGCGGGGCCTGTGGTTGCGGCTAGCGAAGAAAGAATCGGGCCTTCAATCTGTAACCTACAGCGAGGCGCTCGAGGTAGCCTTGTGTTACGGATGGATCGACGGGCAGAAGCGGGGCGAAAGCGAGCAGGCGTGGCTGCAGCGGTTCCTTCCCCGATCTGCCAAGAGCATCTGGTCGAAGATCAACCGCGACAAGGCGGTCGCCCTGATCGCGAGCGGCCGGATGAAAGTTGCGGGCCTGGAAGCGGTTGAGGCGGCCAGGAAAACCGGAAGATGGGATGCGGCCTATGACTCGCCCAAAAACTCCAAGGTCCCGGAGGATTTTCAGACGGCGTTGGATGCGAGCCCGGGAGCCCGGGAATTCTTTCAGTATCTCGATGGCGCGAATCGGTACGCGGTACTGTTTCGTATCCAGACAGTGAAGAAAGCAGAGACGCGAGTCCGCAAGATTCGAGAGTTTGTCGAGATGATGGAAAGGAACGAGACAATTCACGAGCCGCGGAGAGCCCGCCGGCAGTCAAAATAGGGCGTCTCAATCAACGGAGAATGGCAACCATTAAAATTATCGGAGCCGGTCTGGCAGGATCCGAAGCCGCCTGGCAGTGTGCGCGGCGAGGTCTGGAAGTGGAACTCTTTGAAATGCGTCCGGTGCGATCGACTCCGGCGCACCAGACGGCGGATTTTGCCGAACTCGTGTGCTCGAACTCTCTGAAATCCGACAGCGAGAACACCGCTCCGTGGCTGCTGAAGGAAGAGATGCGACGCGCGGGCTCCTTGCTGTTGGAAATTGCCCGCGAATGCGCGGTCCCGGCCGGACACGCTTTGGCTGTGGACCGCGTTACATTCGCGACTCGCGTGACGGAAGCGATCTCACGGGAATCGCGGATTGCGGTACGGCGCGAAGAGGTTACGACCGTCGATGAGTTACGGGATGTGACCATCATTGCCACGGGCCCGCTGACTTCGGACGGACTATCTTCCGAGATTGCCCGGCTGAGCGAAGGGACTGGAGACTCAGGTTCTCAGCGGGCGGGGGCGCCCGCTCCACATGGTCCACATCTTTACTTTTACGATTCGATCAGTCCGATCGTCGAGGCGGACTCGATCGACATGTCGCGCGTCTATATGGCGGCGCGTTATGACAAAGGATCGGCGGATTACATCAATTGTCCGATGACGCCGGAAGAATACCTCCGTTTCTACGATGCGCTCTTGGCCGCGCAGTCAGTCGAAGAACGTGATTGGGAAAAGCTGAATTATTTTGAAAGTTGCCTGCCGATTGAGGAGATTGCGCGCCGCGGGCGCGATACGCTTCGCTTCGGCCCGATGAAGCCGGTGGGTTTGATCGATCCGCGCACGGGCAAGATGCCGTACGCGGTGGTGCAGTTGCGGCAGGAGAATCTGCGGGCGGATTCCTACAACCTGGTCGGATTCCAGAATCATTTGAAGTTTGGCGAGCAGGCGCGCGTGCTGCGGCTGATTCCGGGTCTGGAGAATGCGCGATTTCTGCGTTACGGACAAATCCATCGCAACACTTACATCAATGCGCCAACTTTATTGAGCGAGACCTTGCAGATGAAGACGCATCCGCAGGTTTTCTTCGCGGGACAGATTTGCGGGGTAGAGGGTTACGTGGAGTCGATTGCAACCGGGCTGTTGGCCGGAATGCATGCTGCCGCAGTGGCTTCTGGGGCCGAGAGGGCCCCTGCCCCGCGCGCTTCCGCCTTCGGATCGCTGACGCACTATGTCACGCACGCGGATGCCAAGAATTTTCAGCCGGCAAATATTACGTTTGATCTCCTTCCCGCGCTGGAGAAAAAGATTCGCGATCGCAAGGAGCGGCATCGCATGCAGTGCGAATTGGCTTTGCAGGAATTTGACCTGTGGATTGAGAGCATCCGCGCGATAACTGTGAAGGCTTGAGTCGCACCGCGCGCCGCGAGCTTCGCTCGGCCGGGCCGGGTCTTAGACCCGGACTACGCAGGCTTTCGCTATATAGGCTGCCCTACACCTTTTGGACCTCGCTCCGCTTCGGCAGACAGCCGAGGCGGCAGTCTCTACGCGAGACGTTTGCCCTACGAGCCTCTTCCGAAGTCGCTTCTTCTTGCAACAAAATCCCTGCGGGATGCGTATCTAACACTACGTCCGCCGAGGGATGACTTTCTCCTCCCGGCCGCGTCCAACAAGTGTCATGACGGTGCGCGATCTCATCTTCGACGTCCTGCGAACCCTCTGGTCGCACAAGCTTCGCGCCTTCCTGACCATGTTCGGGATTGCCTGGGGCATCGTCTCGATTGTGCTCATGGTGGCAGCCGGGGAAGGCTTGCGCAAAGGCCAAGAAGATCAGGCGCGTAATCTCGGCAAAGACGTGATGATCGTCTTCCATGGCCGCACCAGCCTGCAGGCCGGCGGTAGCCACGCCGGACGCGTCGTGCACTGGGACGATCCGGATGTCGCGGTGGTGCAGGCCGAGTCGCCCGACTGCGAGTACGCGATTCCGGAACTCGAGCAAGACACCGTGCGCACGCATTCCGACTTCAACAATGCGGCTTTCACGGTGACGGGATCCTATCCGCAGTTCGGCTACATCCGCAGTCTCGACGTGGGCGCGGGACGTTTCTACGACTGGGACGACATGCGCGAGGCCCGGCGGGTGGCATTTCTCGGCTCCGACGCAGCCAAGCAATTGTTTCCCGGGCGCAATCCCGTGGGCGATACGATTTATTTAAATGACTCCCCCTACACCGTCATCGGCGTCATGGCGAAGAAGAAGCAGGACTCCAGCTACGACGGCTGGGACGTGAACAAAGTCTTCGTGCCCTTCCCAGCGATGCGGCGTGAATTTCCCGACAAGCCCCCCGGGACTAACTCGACATTCGATCAGTTGCTGGTGACGCCGAAGTCAGTCGAGCAACATACCGCCTGCAAGCGCGAAGTGCGCGTGGCGCTGGCGCGCATGCATCGCTACGATCCCAACGACAAGGAAGCGTGTCCCATCTGGGATACCGTGCAGGAAGCGCAGGCCTTCAAGACGATGACCGATGGCATGAAATTCTTCCTGGGAGCGGTCGGGATCGTGACATTGATCCTAGGCGGCATCGGCGTAATGAACGTGATGCTGGTTGCGGTGCGAGAACGGACGCGCGAGATTGGCGTGCGCAAGGCGATTGGCGCCCCGGCGGGGACGATTCTGCGGCAATTTTTTATTGAGGCGCTGATCATCGCATTGTTGAGCGGAGGAATCGGCCTAGGCGTGGCCTTCGGATTCTGCGCGCTGGTCAACATGTTGCCCATGCCCGACTTTTTTGCCGGACTGATCCCGAGTTGGAGTTCCGGTTTGATTGCTGCCACGCTGCTGGGAGCGATCGCGGTAGGAGCCGCATTATATCCGGCGCGAAGAGCGGCGTCGATTGA
>PLEA01000174.1 GCA_003136335.1 Acidobacteriaceae bacterium
CTGACAGGTTTGACATACGTGGTAATGCTCTTCGTCACGCCGGAGTGGCGACGGCTAATTCCGAGTTCCTGGCAGATCGTCCCGGACGCATGGCATGCAATGCTTAGCTATCTGAGTTTTCACGTCGTGGAAACCCCGGGAGGATACAACGCACTGCAACAGTTGAGCTACGCGGCAGTCATATTCTTGCTCGCGCCGTTCAGCATTGCGACGGGANNATGTCCCCAGCCGTCGCCGCTCGTTTCCCGTGGTATATCAGGATCTTTCACGGACGGCAGGGCGCACGGAGTCTGCATTTCCTGGCTCTTTGTTCATTCATCGTATTTTTCATTGGACACGTCACGATTGTGGCTCTGCATGGTTTTCGGAGAGAGCTGGCGCTTATTGTTCTGGGACAGACGCACGATGCGCAGTTGACGCTTGCTCTTGTGGTCTGGCTGTCCGGGTTGACCGGCATAGTGGTCATCCATACTGTGACAACCGTGTGTTCGCGTCGTCGCCCGCGCTTTGTCCAGAAAGCCACTCAGTTGATCACCGATCCGGTGCGCTCACTGCTCTTCGGCCACGAAATGTCCGCGCAGCATTACTCACATGCGGACATCTCGCCACACTTCTGGGTGAACGGCCGGCCGCCGAAAGAAGAATATTTTCTGGCGATGGTACGCGAGAACTTTGCGAACTATAGCCTGGAAATCGGTGGATTGGTCGAAAGGCAGCTGCATCTAACGCTGGCGGATCTGCGCGCAATGCCGAAACAAACTCAAATTACCAAGCACTGTTGCATCCAGGGCTGGTCGGGCGTTGCGGAGTGGGGCGGCGTATCTCTGCATCACATCGTCGGNNCTGCCGATTTTGCACGGAGCACCGCTCCGACTTCGCGTCGAAACGCAGCTTGGATTCACGATGGTGAAGTACATCCGCGCAATTGATTTCATCGAGTGTTACAAAACCATCGGCCTGGGCCAAGGCGGCTGGCGAGAGGATTACCAGTATTTCAGCCAGGAGGCGGGGATCTGATCCACGCGATTTGGTTCTACTCAAGTAACACCGGGAAAAGTGTCTGCAAATGCCAGAAGGCCCCGTTCGCAACTCATAATCGCTGCCTCGGGATTGCGCCCGGCCGGATTTCATAGGGACGTCCGCCGATCCTCCATGCACGCCTAGGTTCAGGGGCTGTTCGATGGAGGCTCATCTCAGATTCAGTTGCCGTTCACGTTAAACGCCTATTACGGAAATGCGCGAGGCTTAGGCCTGATGTTGGCCTACGTTATCCCTCACGATGAGAGTTTTCTGGTGCATCCCAAGGATCCGCTGTGGCAGCACTACGAATCCTTAAAGTGGTGGCTGTTGCCACATGGAATCGCCGGTGCGTGCGCTCTGCTGCTGGGCCCAATGCAGTTCTCCGACCGACTTCGCGATCGTTTTAGGCAGCTCCGTCGTGTAGTCGGCCGAATCTATGTCGCAGGTGTATTCGTGGCCGCGCCACTCGGCTTTTACCTCCAGTACTTCCAGGAGCGCATGGGCGATCCCCGATCTTTCAGTATTGCCGGCGCGGTGGACGCCGCGTTGTGGATGATTACTACTGGGATTGCGATGGTCTTCATTCTTAAAGGGAAGGTTCAGGAGCACCGGCAATGGATGACTCGCAGCTTTGCGGTCGCACTAGTTTTTCTTGAGGTGCGAGTGATCGGCGGTGTGACCGGATGGGAGAATCTTGGCACGCAGGAAAGCGAGACCATCGTCTGGGCCTGCCTTGCCTTCTCGATCCTTTCGGCGGACCTTGTGCTTCAGTGGCAGCAACTGGGGTCCTCACCCTCAGTGGTTCGGCGGCACTCGCCAGCTTCTCCTGAGCGGATGCTCGAAGCTCCATTGGGCAACCCGGCAGCGTTTGCTTGCAGTCCAGAAGGGGAGTTGCGAAAGATCAAGGTAGTTCCGAATTCTCGACCAGCAGGAGGTTCATCGAGTAACGTCAGACTGGTGAGCTATCAAAAGCGTCGAAGGCTTCGGACTCTTTCTCTTCAACGAAGCCGGGATGGCTTTGCAGCAGCCGGGCGCAACGGTTCCAGCGAAGAATNNGCGCCCCACGCGCATTTGTGCTTTCGCCCGCCGTTCATGCACCAGACCGGTGTAGTAGAGGCGCTCGTAGCGCTCGGCGAGTCTCTGGAAAAGCTTTTCTACTTCTCCAGAGCGATCCGATGCGTCTCCACAGAACTGGTCGGTGATCGCCAGGCCCAACAGGCGAAGCGCGAGTTGGTGTTCGGGCTCGACTGCCAGGATGTCGCGGCAGATCGATTCAGCCTCTTCCGGTTCATTGAGCGAGCGGTAAAGCTCTGCTTTCGAGATGGCTTCCGGAACACCGGCCTTCGAGATGATCTTCAGCGTGAATTCCATGGAACCTCCTTTACGGTCAGCCTGATACTTGTTTCGCTCCTATACTTACTTTGCTCCTCGAATCTTCCGCACCAGCATGAGCACGGGATCATAAAATTCGTCAACCACACGCTCCTTCAACGGAATGATTGCATTATCCGTGATATGAATCTCCTCGGGACACACTTCCGTGCAGCACTTCGTGATGTTGCNNTGGATTTCCTCGGGGCAAACTTCGGTGCAGCACTTAGTGATGTTGCACAGGCCGATGCCGAGCTCATCCTTGAGCATTCGAGTGCGCGATTTCGAGTCGAGAGGATGCATTTCGAGCGCCGCCACGCGGACAAAAAACCTCGGCCCCCCGAACTGCTCCATCTTCTCGTGCTCGCGGAGAACGTGACACACATTCTGGCATAAGAAGCATTCAATGCACTTACGAAACTCCTGCACCCGATCGACATCTTCCTGGTACACTTTCCAGTCGGCACCGGGGCGGGGCTCGAATGGCGGAATTTTCTTGTTCACACGGTAATTCCAGGAAACATCGGTGACCAGGTCTTTGATCACCGGAAACGCTTTCATGGGATGAACCCTGATGGGCTGGTCCAGAGGAAGTGCGTCCATGCGTGTTTTGCACGTGAGCCGCGGCTTGCCGTTGATCTCCATCGAGCAAGAGCCGCACTTGCCGGCCTTGCAATTCCAGCGCACGGCCAAATCGGGCGCCTGGTGCGCCTGGATATGGTGGAGCGCATCCAGCACGACCATCCCCGGGGCAATCGGGACGCGGTACGTGGCGGGCTGCCCGCCTTCGCGGTCTCCCCGGAACACCTCAAAGATTGCTTCCGCCATCTCGCCTCCGCTGTCTCCGTGTTACTTGTCTTCCGCAACCAGTTGCTTCAGGTCGCCGGGCAAGTCCGGCACCGCCGATTGGCGCAGCGTCATTGCGCTTCCCTCGCGGACGATCACATTATTCTTGGCTCCCCACGCGGCGTCCAGGCCAGGATGATCAATCCGGCTATGAGCTCCGCGGCTCTCTTCACGCGCAAGCGCGCTGCGCGTCACGGCCTCGGAAACCAACAGCATCGCCTTTAGGTCCTGCGCTAGATGCCAGCCCGGATTGAACAATCGCGAGCCTTCGACGCTCAGCCGTCCGGCGCGCTCTTTCAATTTCTCAAGCTCCTCCAATGCACGAATCAGATCCTCTTTATTACGAAAGATGCCAACCAGATTCTGCATGGTTTCCTGCAAATCCCGATGAATCGTATAAGGACTCTCACCATCCTTGTGCTCGAAGGGAGCCAGCATCTCGCGCGCGGCCTCGTCGATCCGCCCGGAGTCGATGGGTGGAGTTGGTACTTTGTTCGCGTGCTCGGCCGCGGCCAACCCTGCGCGGCGGCCGAAAACGAGCAGGTCCGATAGAGAATTGCCGCCCAGTCGGTTTGCGCCGTGAAGTCCCGCTGCCGCCTCCCCTGCGGCAAAGAGTCCCGGCACGGACGATTTCGCAGTTTCCGCATCGACGCGAATGCCCCCCATCATGTAATGGCAGGTTGGTCCCACTTCCATCGGCCCCTTCGTGATGTCTACATCCGCGAGTTCCTTAAATTGGTGATACATGCTGGGCAACTTTTTCTTGACGTAGTCGGCGGCCTTTTGCGAGATATCGAGATAAGC
>PLEA01000659.1 GCA_003136335.1 Acidobacteriaceae bacterium
CACGGTTTGGTTTTGACGATTGTTTTGCGTTAGACCAAGTCCTGTGTAAGGCGATACAACCGGGCTAGTCGCGCTCGTTTCTGCTGACGTATTGTAGCTGGCATAAACGTGATCTTTTTCACTGAAGTCATGGTCGAGCCGCAAAGAACCGGTATCCAGCGTATCCCGTCCGGGCAACTGTGTCTCATAGCTCGGAATCCGGCCGGTCACGCTATTGATTGGCGCTGCCACGCCAATGTGAGGGAAGTAGTTGGTGATCAAGCTTTGCACTGACGGATTCAAAAGTTCTGATGGAATCCGGATAAACTGCAGACCCGACCCGCCAACGGTATCGGTAGCAATCTCCTGCTGAGTGAGTACTACGCCCGCAGGAACATCCGGCTTGTCGGCATCCTGCATCAGGGAAAAATCTCCTGTCCAAAGCGCCGGATTAGGAAGTTTCGTTGATGAGATGTCCACGGGCGACACGTTGTAGTCCCGTTCATAAGCGGCAAAAAACCATGTACGTTTTAGTCCTTTAATAGGACCGCCGATCGATCCGCCGAGATCGTTGATGTTGAAATAAGGCGTGGGATACTTAGAAGCAAACGCGTTCGGCGAAAAATCGGCAATCCCGGCAAGGTCCTGCAGCGAAAGCGCGGCCAGCGCAGAGTTGGCATTGTTATAAAATGCCGACCCGTGAAACTGATTTTGTCCACGTTTGGTAGTAATACGAATGTTGGCCGTACCCGCGTATTCAGCGCTGAAGCTGTTGGAGAGAACGTTGAGCTCATCGACCGCTTCGAGAGAAGGCTTGCTGTCGGTTTGCGAACCGAATATGCCTCCGTTGGAACGCTGCCCGTCTACTGAAAAACTGCCACCATAACTTTGCCCGCCGATGAACTTGAAATCTCCCGGTTCATCCGCCCCCGTGATATTCGGGTTCAAATACAGAAACGAGTAGATATCGCGAGTGTCGCGCGGCAGCTCAATAACCGCCTGATGACCAATGGTGTCGCTGATGGTCGGATCCTCGGTATTAATACTCACGGCTTCGGCCGAGACCTCTACTTTTTCAGCGACCCGAGACACATGCAAGGTTACGGGGAGGCCGACAGTCTTGCTGCCGTTCACCACAACATCATTGATCACTTCTGTGTTCATGCCAGGAGCAGCGACCGAGACTTTGTACCGGCCGGATCTTAGACCGAAGACCTCAAAGTCGCCCGCTCCGTTCGCGTTGCTCTGCCGCGCAGCGTTGGTCTCGACATCGATGACGGTCACTTTCGCGTTGGCAATGACCGCGCCGCTTGGGTCCTTCACAGTGCCTCGGATCGTGCCCAGGTCGGTTCCTTGTGCGAACATAAAATGGGCGCTTCCCAAAGCTGTCAGCAGAACGAGAAATACGGCAAAGCGCATCACCGAGCTCATAGTGATCCCCCAATGCGGTGAGTTTCTATCGCCGACCTTTTATCACACTTAAATACGAAAAGTAAACAAAGAATAGCAAATGAAAAAATTTACGAAATGAAACGCAAGGGTTCCGTTATTCGGGATTCCATCTGGCGGCTTGCCTCGCAGGGGCTTGGAGCTTGCCTTTCAGGCTTTAGGGAAGTGCAGAGCGAAGCTCTGAACCACCCGGCTGATAACACCGTCTTCGGAGGGCGAATCGGGACGAAGGTTCTCCCTCAGACAGCGAAAGAAGGCCAACAGTTGTCCGGCGACGACATCGATGACGGGACAGTTCTCGTCTCCCAGGCGATTCAAACCCTTGCATTCGATCGCCACGTCGTTGTTCCGGACCAGTTCGGCCGGGATCGCCTCGCCGATAATCACTTTCATGAGCCCGAGTTCTTTCTGGTCCAGTTCGCGCAGCAGATCGGCTTCGTACGCCCGCAGCGTCGGCTCCGAGGACAAGAAGCACATCACCAGAGTGTCTTCCTGCACGTAGGTCATGGGACCGTGGCGCAAGCCCAGGTAGGTCTCACACATGGTGCCGACCCGGCCCGCCGTCATCTCCAGCATTTTGAGCGCCGCTTCGCGCGCTCCGGCGAAGCGCGAACCGCTGCCCAGGAACAAGACGCGTCGGAAAGGGGCCTTCGCCGCCTCGGCCAGTACCTCGAGGTACTGCTGTATCAGTTCCGAGGCTGTCCGGCTCAGCTGTTCACAAATCGTTTGATAGCGATCGGGCTGGCCCATCAAGCCCAGGAACCGCGTGGCCAATACCAGGTTTGTGAAGCTGCTGGTCATCACCAGCCCTCGATCGTTCGTCTCATCGCCCAAGGTGATAACAGCAGCTCGAGAATTACCCTGGTAATTCCTCGCCAGACTCCCCGCCCGGTTGCAGGTCAAGACAAAGGTGGCGAATTTCGGGCTGACTTCGGAGCATCAAGTCCACCGCTCCGACACTTTCCGGGCTGTCGCCAGATCGAGCCAGCGAGACCATCAGGCCGGGCCTGGCTGGAGGAAGCGCCCGGCCTCTGTGGGCCAGCAACACTCCGCCGCCGATTGCTTGTGTGACCACCTCCAGCTCATTTTGCGAAGCGGCACGAACGCAATCGCCGGCATACTCCGAACTGCCCGAACCGGTCAAGGTCAGACTGGAAAAGGTCAGACTGGAAAGATCGGCGACGATCGATTTCAGATGCGCAGCGCGGCTGCGCATGAGCTCCCACGTACGCAATCAGGTCGAGGGCTGTTGGCAGATCTCGCGAAGAGTGTGAAAGTAGCCCAGCCGCCGCTGCTCTTCAGGGCTCCTCGTCAGCTCAGCCACTCCGGCTGGCATTCGCTGAGCGTGCGCAGCCATTCCGCTTCGACAAGGTGCTCAGACAACATGGAATTGGAGGCCGACCTAACAGTCAGAGACAGAAAATAACAGAAAAATATAAAAAGTAAACGAAAATATCAAGGCAACACGAGTGTTTGTGCGGCTTTCGCCATCGGACAAATGGGAAATAGGTTGAAGCGGCACCACCGGTATCCGTGAGGGTCAGGATGCTGAAGCGAGAGTGGCGGGACGTAGGAGCGCCGCCGACTGGGCGTCCAGGTATAAGGTTGTGTCCGGATGCGTCCGCAGGATGGAAGCCGGAACCAGAGGACTGATCTCGCCTTCAAAGCATGCCTTCACGGCCTTGGCTTTGCGAGCGTCGGGCACGATACACAAGATCTTTTTCGCCTTCAGGATCTGGCGCACGCTCATGGAAATGGCGCGCCGCGGCACGTCTCCGAGGGTGGCGAACCATCCCTCGCCAAGTTGCTGGCGCCGGCAGGCCTCGTCTAGCTTGACGACAATATAAGGCTCCTCAGTTTCGAAATCCGCAGGAGGATCGTTGAACGCGAGATGTCCGTTCTCCCCGATTCCCACGAAAGCCACGTCGATCGGCGTAGAAAGCAATGCCTGGCTGGTGCGGCGGATGACCTCTGCCAAATCCTGTTCGCCATCCAGCAAAAAGTATTTCTTAATCCCGGCTTTTTGAATTAACCGCTCCTGCAGAAATCGACGGAAGCTGGCGGAGTGCGAGGCAGGAAGCCCGATGTATTCGTCCAGATGGAACATTTCGACCTTCTGCCAGTCAATTCCCGGCAGACCCGTGAGAACTTCCAGAAACTCAAACTGGGACGCACCGGTGGCTGCGATCAAACGGGCCTTTCCTTGAGCCTCTATCGTTTGGCGCAAGATCGCGGCCGCCTGTCCTGCCGCAACCCTTGCCATTTCGCGCTTGTCGTTGAAGCACTTGATCACCACGTGAAAAATTCCCCTCCGGAATCAGGTTTTCGCGGGAACCATCCTTCCCGCGTTTTCTTCTACACTTTTGGCCATCGTCAGGCACAGTTGCACGGAAGGAAAAACTTCTTCAATCGAAGGGCGTGCGGATTCCTTGCGAGTCAGCGCGCGGATGAATTCCGCAGCTTCGTCATAGCACCCGTTTAGTACATCCTCCGGCATGCTCTCAGATGCAGTTTCCATCAGCGCTAATCGATTCTCGCGAAAACAGCGCAACCCGCGCTGCGGTCCGAACGGACAAGTGACCACTGCGCGAAAGCCTTCGCCGATTAGCTCATAGGTTTCTTCGAGCATTCCCGCCGTTGGCAGAACGTCGAGGCGTCCGGAAACGCCATTCTCAAAGCTTATATCAAGCGCATACCATTCCGCGGACGCTCCAGCATGTCCAAGCGCGCGGATCTTTGCGTCGACAACTTCACCCGCGATGTGGCGCAGCGCATCTACCGCATGAACCGCAGTCGCCCAGAGAAATTCAGGCTCACGCCGTTCGTACCGAGTCATTGTGCAACGCACGTAGCGCAGAGATCCGGCAGTGCGAGCCCATTCCAGCGCGCGGTTGAGGAACGGCATAAAGCGCCGGTTCACCGACACCATGCTCATTATGCGCGTTGCCCGCGCCGCATCGAGCAGTGCCTTCCCTTCTGCAAGCGAGGCGCCCAGAGGTTTCTCGACCACGCACGGAATCCCTAAGCCCAACAACTTGATTCCAAGTTCAGAAATTCTCTCCACCGGAACCACCGCGATGCAGCCATCCAATTTTTGCCGCGCCAGCATTTCATCAACGTCGCGGTAGGCGCTGGTGAAACCGTACTGGCGGCAAAACAACTGCGCCCGCTCCAGATCGAGATCGCAGGCCGCGGTCAATTCAATCTCGGCTGAATGCGCAGCTTTGTACCGGGCCAGCGGAATCGCGTGCCCGCTCTCCGAGTGTTCGCCGCAGCCAATGAGCCCCAGACGGATCATAAGAATTTGGAACTCCTACTCATGCGGCGAGTCCGGCGGCATGGCGCTGCCGTACGCCGCCGTATTTTCACCTGCAGGCTCTCCACCTCGCACCAGATACAGAGACCCGCCCACTAACAAAGTGAGACCGGCAAACAACAACACCGTTGTCCGCTGATTCGCTGGAGCCGCGAATACCAGGAGCAGGCTCATCAATCCGATACACAATATTGTCCGGCTCAGAAAGCGAAAAACCGGTACCGTGAAATCCGGAGAGTCTTTCAATTCTTTGGCAACGTCGATCGGAGTATTCAGATTCTTGAAAAGTTTCGCGCGCGCGGGTGTGTCTCCCCGATCGAACAGCATGCTCAGAAAGAAAGTTCCAAAAGATGCTGGAATGATATAAGCGACCTGCTGCATGAGCGACCAGTGATAATGGAACGCGCCAAGCATCCCAAGAATAAGACCGATGGCGAACGAAGCCAAACCCGACCATGGCGGCGTGCGGCGCACCGCCAAACCCAGCAGAGCAGGCGGCCCGTAAGCCAATGACATAAGAGTATTGAACGTCAGCATAATCTGGAATACGCTCTGCCCGCTGCCCGCCATGACGGCGGCGATCACGGTGGTCGCTCCGCCCACCAGGAATGTCGTCACCCAGCCCGCTATCAGTAACTCACGGTCTCCTGCATCCTTTCGGAGCAATTTCTGATACAAGTCCTTGGATAGAATCGCGGACTTGAGATTGAACTGCGCGGACAAGTTGGCCATGGTGGCGCTGAACATTGCCGCCAGCATGATCCCAATCAGCCCGTGCGGCAGCAAGGTCAAGCTGGCGACCGCGTAGGCACCCTCGCTGGGATTGGCCAGCGAAGGCCAAACCGTGCGCAGGTCGGGATAGACCACGCGCATAGCCATGGGCGGAATAAACCACAGGAACGCACCCACCAGAAACAAGCCGCAGCACAGCAAAGCCACTTTGCGAGCCGAGCGTTCGTTGTCGACGCTGAAGTAACGTTGCGCCATAGCGCTGGTGTTGTATCCAAAAGAAACCATGATGGTCCAGGACCCAATATAGAGCCATCCAAATTCGCCTGAAACGTGCAGCGTCTTCATCTCCGGAGGTAGCGAATGGATCAACCCCGTCACTCCCCCCACGCGGGCAAGAGACAGGATGCCGAGCACCAGGCAAAACGGCATCAGGATTGAAGCTTGCAGAAAATCGCTGACCACCACCGCCCAAAGCCCACCCAATACGCAATAGAAGATAATGAGTGCGCCCGCTCCCACGATGGTCCAGGTTACGGGAAAGCCACACGCCGAAGAAACAAACAGGCTGAGTCCATACAGCGTGCTGGCGCTGGTAAAAAGTTGAAACGCGATCGTGGTCCACGCGAACGTCTGGTGAGTGGCCAGGTTGAAGCGGCCGGATAAGTACTCCATCACCGTCGTAATTCGGCTGCGCCGCCAGAGCTTGGCGAATACAAAATAGCCGAGAAGGAAGCTCAAGGCGTTGCCCACATATAGCCCCGTCGCGGCGATTCCCGCGCGGTAGGCCACTCCAGCCGCGCCCGTAAACGTCCACGCGCTGAAGCCGGACATAAAGCAACTCAGGCCAGCGACCAACCAGGGAACACGGCTTCCTCCCCGAAAGTATTCCGCGGCGCCACGATTGAACCGCACCACGTAGAGCCCGACCACCACCATCAGCAGCGCATACAGGCCAATCACAACGTAGTCCACCGCGTTTACGCCGCTCATCTCGATTGGGCTCCGCCCAATTCTTATACTGCGTTCTGCCAAAAAAGAGAAGTTAATAGATACTAAACGAAATGAATCGCAAAACGATGTTAGACTGTGCGGCATGCCGCGTCCGTATCTCATCATCTGCGCCGGAGAGGAGTTGTTCGCGTCTTTTTTTTCTCCCGGGCAGAAGAGGCGATTATCGCGCTTATTTCGCTGGAACCGCGATGGAGCCCGCACCATAACGCCCACGCTCAGGCGCAAGCTGAAGACGGCTGACGCTCTCGTGACCACGTGGGACTCCCCGCACTTTTCCGAGGACTTGCCTCGCTTGGCGCCAAAGCTAAGAATCATCGCTCACTGCGGCGGAGAGGTGAAATCGCGATTCGCCGTTTCCCTCTTCGACCAGTTGACGATTACGACCGCGCCGGCGCCTATGGCACGTGCCACCGCGGAACTGGGTGCGGCATTCCTCATCTACAGCGCGCGCAATCTGGATTTTTATCGTGGCGAGATGCGCAAGCGGTCCAATCGAATTTACGACGACCTGCACCTGCATGGCTCCGCCGAGTCGCTGATTGGCCGCGAAGTTGCCATGATCGGTTTCGGCCGAATCGGTCGCGCGTTGGTGGACTTGATGCGCGGCTTCCAGTTGCAATGGCTAGTCTATGATCCCTACGTGCCTAAGTCTGTGGCCAAGCGGTACCCTGTTCGATTCGTCGACCTGGGCTCTCTCTTGCGTCGTGCTCATCTGCTCGTTCTGACCGCGGCCTTGACCGATAAAACGCGTGGCCTTCTGAGCCGCGATCGTCTCGCGAGTTTGCCGGATGGCAGCGTCGTAATCAACATCGCTCGCGGAGGTCTGATCGACCTCGCGGCGCTGACGAACGAAGTACGACGCGGCAGGCTTCGCTGCGCCCTTGACGTCACCGATCCCTTGGAACCCCTGCCCATCGGACACTCCCTACGCACCCGGCCGGGAACCATCGTCACCCCACACATTGCGGCCAGCAATCGCCGAGTGCGGTACGACATAGCGGAGGTCGTGATGGATGACCTGGAGAGCTTCTTCGATGGGCACGGAATCGAAAACCGCGTAACCACTGCCATGCTTGACCGGATGACGTAGCCGTGAAATTGTCCTTCTCCACACTCGCCTGTCCCGAGTGGACGCTGCCGCAGATGATTGCGATCGCCTCGTCGGCGGGCTACGACGGTATCGAATTGCGCTTTGTGGAGAACGAGGACTCGCTCTGGAAACTGCCCGTTTTTCGCGGAAAGCAACTGGCGTCCACGAGACAAGCTTTGTCTGATCACGGCGTGGCCATTTCCTGCGTGGACACGAGTTGCCGATTCCATTCACCCGATCCGCAAGAACGCGCGCGGTGGCTGGAGGAAGGCCAGCGCATGGCTAACTTGGCGGCTTCCCTGGGTGCCCCTGGCATTCGAGTTTTTGGAGAAAAGATCCAACCGGGCGCCGACCGAGCCTCGACCCGCAGTTGGATTGCGGATTCCCTCCGCGAGCTTTCTGACCGCATCGCCCCGAACGGGATTGAGGTCTGGCTGGAAACTCACGGCGACTTTGCTGACGCGTCCGAGACTGCAGCAATTCTGGCGGAAGCCGGATCTTCGCAAATTGGAGCCGCGTGGGACCCGGCAAACTGTTTCCTCGAATCTGGGGAACGGCCGCAGGAAGGCGCGCCGCACTTGGGCGCGAGCATTCGCCACGTGCATGTCAAAGACCTGTGTCGGAATCCGGCTGGATGGAAGCCCGCCCTCACCGGCGAGGGAGATTTCCCTTTGCTCGAGGTTCGATCCGCGCTGCGCCAACTCAGTTACGGTCGCTTCGTGTCCTTCGAGTGGGAAAAGAAATGGCATCCGGACATCGCCGACGCCAACATTGCGCTGCCCCACTTTACACACTGGTTCCGGGAGAATTGTGAGCCATGAGCGATTGCGCCGGCGGAGTCTTGCGCAGGTTGGTTGCGAGCGACATTCCGGCAGCCATGGGATTGTCGGAACAAGCCGGCTGGAATCAAACCGGCGAGGACTGGCGCATGCTGATTGACCTGGCTCCGGAAGGCTGCCTGGCACTCGAAGTGGACGGTGAACTGGCAGCGACGACGACTCTGCTTTGCTACGGTCGGCGTCTGGCTTGGATCGGCATGGTCTTGACCAAGCTGTCCTATCGCGGGCAGGGCTTGGCGCGGCGTTTGCTAACCCAGGCTCTGACCCAGGCGGATCAGATGCGGATTGAAACCGTGAAGCTCGACGCCACCGATCAAGGCCGGCCCCTCTACGAAAAAATGGGCTTCCGTTGCGAACAAGCGGTGGAGCGCTGGTCACGGCCAGGATCCAGAAATTCGTCGGGCACCAAGCCTCTGGTGGATACGCCTCCGGCGGAGGATTGGCGGATTGCCGATCTTCACTCATTTGGAGCGGACCGCTCGGAATTATTGGAGAGGCTCGCGCGTCGCAGTCAGCCTCCATTCTTGGTCGAGGGCTCATACTTGTTGACGCGGCCCGGGCGCCAGACGCGATACCTGGGGCCGTCGGTCTGCGACGCGCCCGGAACTGCTCGCGCTCTGATGGAACGTGCGCTGCAGACCGCAGGTCTCCAAGACTGGTCATGGGATCTCCTTCCCAAGAATGCCAGCGCTGTTGGCATCGCGCGGGATCTCGCGTTTACTCCGACCAGGCACCTTCAGCGTATGGTCCGTGGAAAGGAGCTGCAAGCGATGGAAGAAGCGATTTTCGCGATCGCAGGTTTCGAGCTGGGCTAATGACGAACATCCACAACATAGCGGAATTGGAAGAGCAACTCTCGCGGCCCACTGAGGCTGACGCTTCGGCAATGGCAGCCTTGAACGGAGACCTTTTGATCCTGGGCGTTGGTGGCAAAATGGGACCGAGCTTGGCCCGCCTAGCGCGTCGCGCCGCGGACCTCGCCGGGACCCACCATCGCATCGTCGCCGTAGCTCGTTTCAGCAACGCCAGCCTGCCGGCTGATTTGGCAGCAAACGGAATCGAGACCATTACCTGCGATCTTCTGGAACCCGGGGCTTTACTCGGCCTCCCGGAGAGTCCTAACGTCATTTTCATGGCTGCACGGAAATTCGAAACCGCTGGCGCGGAACATTTGACCTGGGCGATGAATACTTATTTGCCTGGCTTGGTTGCGGAACGGTATCGCAACTCTCGTATCGTCGCATTTTCAACCGGTAACGTTTATCCCTTGCGTTCCGTGTCGCAAGGCGGAACGGTGGAGTCCACCCCGGTTGGCCCTGTCGGGGAGTATGCGCAGTCGGCGCTAGGCCGCGAACGCATGTTCGAGAATGGCTCGATACGATGGGGGACGCGCGTGGTCCTCCTGCGCCTCAACTATGCCGTCGAACTGCGTTATGGAGTCCTCGTCGATATCGGGCGAGCGGTGTTCGAGCGACGTCCTATTTCTCTGAGCATGCCTTATGTAAATGTGATCTGGCAGCGGGACGCCAACTCCTGTTGTCTGCGCTCGTTTCCTCATTGTCAGTCGCCACCCTTTGTATTGAACATCACCGGGCCCGAGACTCTTTCTGTGCGCGAGGTCGCAATAGAATTTGGTCACCGATTTGAAATTGAACCAATATTCCTATCTGACGCCGAGGGTTCTACGGCCCTGCTCAGCAATGCCGCCAAAGCTGGGACACTCTTTGGTTGCCCCACGGTGATTCCCGCACAAATGATCGAGTGGATCGCAGAGTGGATTCGCGAAGGCGGTGTGACCTTGAACAAGCCGACGCACTTCCAGACGAGGGACGGGAAATTCTGATGCGGCTGCGCGAAACCCTTCTCTCTGGTCTGGTGATTCCCGCCCACCCACTCGCGCTCAACTGCAATCGCAAGCTGGACGAGCGCCGACAACGTGCTCTGACCCGATATTATCTGGCTGCTGGTGCAGGGGGCATTGCTGTGGGGGTTCACACCACGCAGTTCGCAATTCGCGACCCGCAATTCGGATTGTTGGAACCGGTTCTGAGCCTCGCCATGGAAGAAAGTCGCGGCAGCGAGATCGTCAAGATCGCCGGCGTTTGCGGAAAGCGCAGCCAAGCCATAGCTGAGTCGCAACTGGCCCACGAGTTGGGCTACGACGCCGTGTTGCTGAGTCTCGCCGCCTTGAACGATGAGACCATTCCCGAACTCCTCGAACACGCTCGAACGATCGCCTCCGTGATTCCGGTCATGGGCTTCTATTTGCAGCCAGCAGTCGGAGGGCGCTTTTTGCCCTACGAGTTTTGGCGGCAGTTCGCCGAGATCGACAACGTGGTTGCGATCAAGATCGCGCCTTTCAATCGCTATCAGACCATCGACGTGGTGCGCGCGCTGGCCCAGTCCGGCCGCGCGCACCAGGTCGCGCTGTACACCGGAAATGACGACAATATCTTGAGCGACCTGCTGACGCCGTTTGCCTTCGGGACCCAACGAATTCGGATCGCCGGCGGTTTGCTTGGGCATTGGGCCGTGTGGACGAAGACCGCTGCCTCTCACTTGGCTCTGGTGAAAAATAACTTAGACGCTATCCCTGGCGGACAGCTCACTCTCGCCCAGCAAATCACCGACGCGAACGCCGCAATCTTTGATCCGGCCCACCAGTTTCGCGGATGCATTCCCGGCATTCATGAGATCCTGCGGCGCCAAGGTCTGCTGGAAGGGCGTTGGTGCCTCGCCCCCCACGAGGAACTTTCTCCCGGCCAGATGGATGAAATCGACCGGGTGTGCAGCTCTTATCCGCATTTACAGGATGACCCGTTCGTACAGGAGCATCTGGATGATTGGCTTCGCTAAGGCTCTGGCTGTCGCGTTTCTTGGCTGTGTTCCTGCGCTGGCCGCGGGCCAAGCCGTACTCGAGAGCACGTTCGCAAATCAAGACGTGCCTCTGGAACTCAATCCAGCCGCGCCGTTCTGGAGCGCCGCGCGTCCCGTTTACCTGGAAAAAGATTCGTTCGGAGACGCCGTCCCGCGATATCGCACTGAAGTTCGCTCGCGCTGGACTAAGGACAACCTTTATTTCCTCTTTATTTGCCCCTACGAGCAATTGCACCTTAAGCCCGAACCGAACACCCAGCAGGAAACCAACCAGCTTTGGAACTGGGATGTCGCAGAGGTGTTTCTCGGCTCGGACTTCGCCGACATCAAACGCTACAAGGAATTCGAAGTTTCCCCGCAAGGGGAGTGGCTCGACCTGGACGTGAATCTACACAATCCTCATCACGAGGAGGGCTGGACGTGGAACTCAGGATTCGAGGCGGCCGCTAGAATCGATCAGCGGAATCATGTTTGGTACGGCGCGATGCGCATCCCATTCGCGGCAATCGATGCGCGACCGGCAGCGCCGGGAAACACATTGCGCTTAAACTTGTTCCGCAGCCAGGGACCTCCCGAACATCTTCACGAGATAACCTGGCAACCGCCCATGAGCAAAACGTTTCACGAGCCCGAGCATTTTGGGCTGCTCGAACTGCAGCGGAGCGAGCATTGAACGGAAATATGAAGATGTCGTCAATTCCACATCGGGAGCCTAGCCATGTTTATCCTGCATAGGAGCTTCTTGGCCGTCGCGCTCGTCAGCGCGACGATCGTTGCGCACTGCGTGTGGGCGGAGGAACCATATGCCGTTACCGTCGAACAAGGTGTGGTGGTCAAAATGCGCGATAGTGCGGTGCTTCGTGCTGACATCTATCGGCCCACAATGGAGGGCACCTTTCCCGCTCTTCTGGAGCGCACTCCCTACGACAAGACCGGCTCCTCCGCTTTCGGCCTAAGAGCGGCAGCCCGTGGCTATGTCGTCATTGTGCAAGACGTTCGTGGACGCTACGCATCCGACGGGGAATGGTACCCATTCAAACATGAATCAGAAGACGGCTATGATACGGTCGAGTGGGCCGCCTCTTTGCCCTATTCCGACGGCAGGGTGGGAATGTTTGGTGGCTCCTACGTGGGCGCAACGCAGATGCTGGCTGCCATCGCGCAACCGCCGCACCTTGCCGGAATTTGCGCCGTCGTGACCGCCAGTAACTATCACGACGGATGGACCTACCAGGGCGGGGCGTTCGAACAATGGTTCAATGAATCGTGGACTTCCGGTCTGGCGCAGGACACGCTCAATCGCTCGGTGCGCAGCAACACAAATGCGCTCAATGGAATCTGGAAACTTCCTCCCACTGCGTATCCGCTTTTCGAGTTGCCGCCAACTGCAGTAGATCCGGATTTGACCCACTCGCTGGCTCCTTATTTCCTCGACTGGTTAGCCCATCCGAACTATGACGAATATTGGAAGCGATGGTCCATTGAGGAACACTACTCCGACATCAAGGTTCCCATGCTGACAGTCGCTGCCTGGTACGACATTTTTCTCGGCGGTTCGCTCCGCAACTACGTCGGCGTCAAGCTGCACGGCGGAAGCGACGCCGCACGCCGGGGGCAGCGCTTGCTTGTGACTATCGGCGGACACGCCGGTTCCGGTCCAAAAATTGGAGACGTCGACTTCGGTCCCTCCGCTAACTTTGAGGAAAATGAAGTGATCCTGAGTTGGTATGACCATCTTTTCAAAAACGCAGCCAACGAATTTGCCACTCCAGAACCAGTGAGAATTTTCGTGATGGGCGCAAATCAGTGGCGCAACGAGGAGGACTGGCCTCTACCCCGGATCCGGCAGGAGCGATATTTCTTGCACTCGGGAGGAAAAGCAAACTCAGTGAGCGGCGACGGCTCTCTCTCCGCTTCCGTCCCGCGTGCGGAATCACCCGATCATTACACCTATGACCCGGCGAACCCAGCGCCCACCGTGGGCGGTCCCTTGTGCTGTGACAGCGGACACCTGAAGCCCGGACCGCGCGATCAGCGACCGGTAGAAGCGCGTGAGGACGTTCTCGTCTACTCCACTCCCGTGCTTTCCCGGGACCTCGAAGTCACAGGACCGGTCACCGCCGAACTCTTCGCCAGTTCCTCGGCTGTGGACACGGATTTTACCGCCAAGCTGGTAGATGTTGGGCCGGACGGATTCGCGCAAAACCTGACCGAAGGAATTATTCGGGCGCGTTATCGCGATTCCCAGGAGAAGCCCGCATTCCTGAATCCCGGTCAGACCTACAAATTCACCCTCGACCTGTGGTCCACCAGCAACCTCTTTCGCAAAGGACACCGGCTGCGGCTCGAGATCAGCAGCAGCAACTTTCCACGCTTTGACAGAAATCTAAACACCGGTGAGGATGCTGCGTCCGCCCGAAAATCTGTGCCGGCTACGAACGCCATCTATCATGACGCGGAACATCCCTCGGCCCTGATCCTGCCCATTGTGCCAAGCCAATGATTTCTGGTGGGAATGTCCGCGAATTGCAGCCGGCCCTCGTTCTCAATGAATGTATGCCCCACCGGGGAGCATGTACTGGATTGGCCATAGCTCGGTTTTCTGGTTCACCAATTCGGACCACTTAATGACTTGCGCGTCCGGCTGAGAGATCAGCCGAATACTCGGAAGCGTTTCGGAAATCGCGCGGGCCAGCGTGAAAGCACCATTTACACCAGTAACAACTATTTCGGCTCGAGGGTTAAGTTGTGCCCTCAAGAAGCGACTAGCAATTTCCACGTCTTCAATCATCTGCAGGAGGTATGGCCTCCCGGTCAAAATCGAATTGTAGACATAGTCGGCCAGAACTCCGGAAAGCGGATTTGTGTAGGCGCGATCAAAATCCAATTGCGCCAACGCCGACTCGTCGGGAGACGCAGCGTTGTACGCCATTCGCGTTTCGCCCAACCCGCGAGGATCGACGGAAACAACGTCATAGCCCGCCGTCACATATTTCACCAAACTGGGCCAGTCTTGCGCGGTGGCCTTGCCGTTTTCCCCCAGCCACAACAGCACCGGGCGCTGGCCGCCATCCGACTTGTGAAAATACAGAAGCGGCAATTCGAGGTACTTGCTGTGGTGAAGCACATACTTCTCGATCGTGACTCCTTCGAACTGCGAACTTCCGCGAGCCTCCCAGCGGATTTGTTCTCGCCCAGGAATCTCTCCCCGGAATTCAGCGACGGACCACGAGTTGATTCGCGGGTAGAGTTCGGAATAATAGAGCTGTTTGAGAGTCTTCGCGGGCACGCTCTTGTGCTGTGTGTAGTATTCGCGGATCACGTCCATGAGCGACCGCGCGTCCTCAAAGTCGAGCATCACTTGGCCTGTGCGCGTGCACAACAGCATTTTCTCGTCGAGTTCTTTGACCGGGGCCAGACCGCGCCTCGCAGGCAGCCCATTGAAGTGATCCAGAAAATCCATCGCCGCTTCCTGATTCTCGACGGAATACTCGTGGGCATGGTAGCCCTCTGCGATTCCGACGCGATCCGCATGATGGAACTTGCTGTAAAATTCAGTAACTTCGCGCACCGTTTTATGCGTGCCCTCGATCGGGAAAAAGTCGAGCACCGCCGCCGCCACAAACACGGGGCGTGGATACATCATCAGCAGGAGTCCCGCATGGTCCACGTGACTTGAGATCATTCCATAGAGATCTTGCTCGGGGTCACTGTCAGGATCCTTGAAGATGCGGTTGTAAATCCGCATGGGTAGTGCAGTGACGTAGCAGGAAGGCGCTGCCACTTTAATCCGACGATCCAATGCGGCAATGTGCGCCGCCTGAAATCCACCGCCGCTTGTGCCGGTGATGTTAATGCGCTCCGGATCCACCTCGGGCCGCGTCAACAGATAATCCACTGCCCGAATGCCATCCCAGATCTCCCAGCGCGCCAAGTTCGTTCCAGCGAGATACGCCAGGTTCCCCAGCACCGCATGCTCAGCGCAGATCAAGTTGTAGCGGCTCTTGCCAGCTTTTGCGTCCCAGAATTGGCTGCGTTCGCCCTGCCCCACCGGATCCCATGAGATTACGACGTACCCCCGCTGTACTAATCGTTGACAGAGAGCCTGGTAGTGGATCTTTCCGTTTGCGGCATGGCCGGCCGGGACAAGGATCGCAGGGTGTGTCTGGTTTCCCTCCTCAGGCACGTATACCAGCGCCGAGACATAGACTCCGGGTAGACTTTCAAAAATCAGCTTTTCGATTCGAAAGCCATCCATCTGAATCTTCCCGGTGATTCGGGGATGCAGCGGCGTTCGTTCGCTCGGAAGACCGCCTAACATGGCGAGGAGATGCTGTTCCAACTGTCGTTGCACAGCCAGCAAATCCTGTTCAGTTCGTATGCCTTCCCAGGCTATGCGGCGCTGGCCGTCCTGCTCCCAGGCCATCTCTGTTTGATACTGCAGATAGGGCGTAATGACAGGCCCCTCCTTAACTGCCGGAGGGAGAACGCGGAAAGCTTCGGCGGGGGGCGCATCGGCAGCGGCGGCCCATGCGGCGCAAGCTGCACATAATCCGAAGATGAGAACGCCTTTCATTCGCCCCCCGCCACGCTTGAAAGCGTCACTGGTTGACGCCGCTCGCTAAAATACCTCCGTCCACCACCAGCAGGTGCCCGGTGACGAAGCTCGCCGCATCCGAGGCCAGGAACACCGTCGCTCCCGCCAGTTCATCGAGTTGCCCGAAGCGCTGCATGGGCGTTCGCAGCAGAAATTCCCGCCCGCGCTCTGTCCCGTCGAGCAGGGAAGCGTTCATATCGGTACGCAACACCCCCGGCACCAGCGCGTTGACGCACACCCCGAACTTGGCCCACTCAACCGCGAGCGCCTTGGTCAGCGAAGCAACTGCTCCTTTGCTGGCGCTGTACGCCGCCACTTCATAAAGCCCGACGAACGACGATAGAGATCCAATATTAATGATCCGGCCATAGCGCCGCTCGATCATGTGGCGCCCGAATACGCGACACGCACGGAAAGTACCATTCAGGTTCGTTTCCAAGATGGCATCCCAGTCCACCTCCGGAAACTCAAGGGTGGGCATCCGTTTGGTACGGCCGGCGCAGTTTACGAGGATCTCGATGCTTCCAAAGGCGTCACATACCAGCTCCCGGAGATGCTCGAGGCTGGTATTGTCGGTGACGTCGCAAGTCGCGGCAAGCGACCGGCGTCCGAGAGCCTCGACTGCGGACGCCGCGGCCCGCACCTGCTCCCCGCGACGCCCCGTTGGCACCACGTTGGCTCCCGCCAGAGCCAGTCCTCGGCTAAGGGCTAACCCAATGCCGCTGGTTCCGCCGATTACGACAGCAGTCTTGTCCTTCAGTTCGAGAAGAGGATGCCCCATTGAACAAGTCCGTTCCGGCAGCTTCAGGTCGTCAATCGGTTCGCGACCGCAGCCCAATTATAAAGTGGCGCGGCACTCCGAGCGGGCGTAGCCTAAAGCCTCCAATCCAGTGAATACGCAGAAAATCCCGTGGGTCTCATCACATCAAATCGGATGCAAGTGGGTACCTCGGACTGAGTGAACTTCACTTCGAGCCTTGCCACACTCGCCGGTGGCAACTCAGAAATCGCTACTTCCTGCAGCTCAACGGGAATATCCCCCTGCCCATAGAATGTGCCGCGCAATTTGTAGCCTCGCAGCGTATACATTGGGAGGTCGCCCCGCGTTCTCAACACTACGTGGAAAGTGTTGAGATGATTCTCTGCAAGGAGCGAGTCGATCGGACTGGATTCCTGGCGCAGAAGCTCGTAGGACTGCTTTTTCGCACCATACACGTCGACGACTCCGTGCACGCGTTGCTTGAGTACTCCCGTGCCGCGATCCCCCACGTGTGTGCGGTAGTCGTTGTAGCAGAAGAAGATCGCCCCGGCGGTGTATGCCCTTGAGCGGATTGCAAAATCGTGCGTGCGAAGGATCTCCCTTCGATGTTCGTCCCCCTCGGGCCGATCTGCCGTGCAGGCACAATAGCCGTATTCAGAAATGACAATGGGTTTGCCGGGAAAGGCTGCATGAATCTCGTCGAGATAGTGTGCGGCGTCCGTTGCCGAACCTGGCGCCCACGTTCCGAAATACTCATTGGCTTCGATAAAGTCCATAAGCCCGGCGACGTCGCGCTCCGGCGTGCTGTCCAAGGAATTCGAAGCATAGGAACATAGCCGGCCAGGGTCCAACTTCTTGGCCTCCTGCAGCATGCGCTTCGCAAACTGGTAGGCGGGCGGGTCCTGACCTCCGATCTCGTTGCAGAGACCCCAAACTACAAGGCAGGGATGGTTGCGGTCCCGTGCAATCATTTCGCGCAATTGTTCGAGTCCATTCTGCAAGATGTCGGCATCCGGCTGCGGACCCATGCCTTGGAAAGTTGCTGAGCCCCAGCTCGGGACTTCAGTTTGCATAAGAATCCCGTGACGGTCGCAGTAGTCGAGTACACGTTTGTCCTGGGGCCAATGGACACGCGTGAAGATGCAGTTGAGGTGCTTCAGGTCCGCATGGTCGTGCCGGATCCAGTCCGCCGTTTCTGCCATTCCGAATTCCGGGTTGCTCCCCGCCATACGTTCCACGCCCATCAGACGCACTCGCTCGCCGTTCAAATGGAACGCGCCGTCTTTAACTTCTAATTTGCGAATGCCGAAGATTGTAGGAAAGCAATGGGATTCACCGGCTCCCGTGATCGAGAATTCAAGACGATACAGGTTAGGATGATCGAAGTGCCAAAGCTTTGCCTTAGGCAGCACAACCTGCACGGTCTGCGTCCCGGTTGCTCCCGGTTTAATGGAAAGACTGGGTCCGCCGCTCCCCGCCAAAACCGTCAGACCGGATGCTTCATCCACGATGCGGTAGGAAGTCCGGCCGCTCCAGTCCTTTTGGCTCGTGGTGCGGATGTAGCTGGTGATTGTGATTGTTGCGTCTTGGCCGGTGAGATTGGGAGTGGCTTCGACGTCTACACGTTCCAAGAAAACTTTTGGAGTGATGAGCACCTGTACGGGTCGGAAAATGCCTCCGTCATGCGCCCAGTCACTGGAGCGACCGCGAGGCAACATATGTTCATTGAATGCATTGTCCACACGAACCGCAATCGTGTTTGTTTGTCCCCAGCGGAGCAAATGCATGACGTCCAGTGTGAACGCGGTGTAGCCCTTGCCCCGGTGCTCGCCGGCCAGTTGGCCATTTACCCAAACCGTAGCCGTGTGAAAGACTGCCTCGAACTCAACCCGCACCGCAGAATTCTGCCAGTCCGTTGGAACATCAAAGGATCGGCGGTACCACGCAACCCCGTAATACTCAGCCAGCGGAGCCTCGATCTGCCAGGTGAGAGGGACCTTTACTTGTCGCCAACCGGTGCTTGGCACGTCGGCGTCATACCAATGTTGGCTCGTCCCAGAGTCCGCCGAATCCGTGCGAAATAGCCACTCTCCGCAGAGGCTGGCCAGAGTAGTGGAAAACGCTTGGACTCCCGGGTCTGTGGCCTGGACCTCGGAAGTGGCGAGCGTTGCCGCAATTGCTCCCGCAGAAGCAGTTAGAAAGTGTCGTCGTGATGGCATGAGTAAAAGCCTAACCCGGCTTGCCGGCTGCTTCCAGTTTCTGGAGCATTACGGCGACTTCCGCATTCGACATGAAATTCTTCCAGACCAGCCCGGTCCGGTAATTCTCCACCATGACCACAATCGGAGCCTGGTTGAGGCCCATGTAGATCGGGGAAACCCATTCGGCACCGGGATTGTAGGCGTCGCGAGGGCCATAGATGCCCCAGAGATCGCCTCCGAGATCCCGATAATAATGCTTGAAAGCTTCCATGGAAGCCTCGGGCGTGTAGGGGAACGAAGCCAGAGCTCCGGTGAGCGTGATGGTGCCGCGATCATTGGCGTCGTCGGGGGCGTGTGCAACGTACCCGTCGGGGCCATCGGAGGCGGTCAGGCCCCAGGCATTCGAGCCATAGCCGGCGAAATGTTTAGGATTGGCGATGCAATACGCGCGATTGATGAGTGCGATATTACGGTTGTTGTCGAAGTACGACGTTGTGTAGCGATCATGCAGACGGTGCGGGTCGAAGCCCATGAAGGAATAGTGCGTGAAGAACAGCGGCCCGCCGGTGCCGACACCGACATCGAGCTTGATGCCGTAATAGGTATGACCGTTGGAGTAATGATTGCCGTCGGCGCTACCCGACCAGCCTTGGCGGTAATTCTGGGCGAGCTGTTCTTGCCCCGCCCACCCGGAGTAGTACAGGTCCGCGGGGACGCCGTGAGTAGGCGAGGCAATCGCCAGCAGGTACGTAACCATCACTTCGTTGAACCCGATGAGCGGGTGGTGGATTTGGAAAGCCCACTGCGGCGACCAGTGCCAATAGAGAAAATTGCTTTGCGGGTTGTCGCGGTACCAGTCCCACTCAACGCTCTCCCAGAGCTGCGTGATGCGGCGGTAGAGCTGGCGTTCGCGGTCGCTGGGGCCGTTGAAATATTGGCGGGCGGCAAGCAGGCCCTGCATCAGAAAAGATGTTTCAACCAAGTCGCCGCCGTTGTCGAGCATGCCGAAGACGGGCATAGTCTGGCCAGTGTCGCCATTCATGTAGTGCGACCATGCGCCGTGATAGCGCTGCGCGTGTTCGAGGAACGTCACAATCTTGTCGAGGCGCTCCAGACCCTGTCCGCGCGTGATGAAGTGGCGGTCGGTGCCGACGATCAGTGCGCCGATTCCGAATCCGCTGGCGCCGGTGGCCACGATGCGGTCATCGCCGGGTAAATTCTCGTACGCCATGCCGGAGTGCGTATCACCGCCCTCCCAGTAGTACTGAAAAGCGGCTTCCTGGAGCATATTGAGGAGTTCGCCGTCGTCGAGCTCGCGCGTGGCCGCACTTGCGGCGGAAGAAAGCGGCGACTGGCGGTACTGCCAGTCTGAGGCCGCGACCTTGTATTCGGCTTTCGCGCCAGAACGCCCGATGAAGTCCGAGTAGCGGTGAACGTCCGCCAACTGCGTGCCGATCGGCTCAAACGAGCCGCCTTCGAGAGAGCGATAAATCACATAGCGCGCCACTGCTGGGTTTTCGGTCGTATCCCAGCGGACGACCACGTGGCGGTCGTAGCCAGAGGCCTGAACGTGCTCGGGAGCGGCCAAAGTTGCGGAAACATCGCCCGCTGGATCGTCGTCCATGCGAATCTCGTCAACAATAAGCACATGCTTTGCGCCGTCGGCGCGGCCCTGATGGAAGGCGACCGTCTGCAAATGTTCAGGGCGGAAGGGATAGATCGAGGCCGAGTGAAGTTCGGCCATCGGAATCCTGACCTGAATCCAACGTCCGGGGGGAAGATCGCCAGTGAATTTTCCGAGAGGCTCGGAAGCGGTGAAGCTGCCGGGAAACTGCGCGACCTGGAGGCCGTCACGGGCATTGGACAGGACGATCTGCGGCAGGTCGGCGGCAGCGATTGCCTGCGGAGCAAAACACCAGACGTAAAGATTGCGCCCGTTGACTTCAGGATAGCGGTTGCGAAAATTGACGATGTGGATCTCCGCGTCCCATCCGCCTGCCGCCTGTGATTGCCACTGGATGCGAATCGCGTTTGGAGGTGTCAGAAATATTTTGGATTCGACGGGAAGGTGCCAGTCTTTCTGCTCGAGCGTGCTGGGAGCCGAGGCCTGAGCCGTACTGTAGAGGTAGTGGCTTTGCGGCGCACTGTTGTCGAAGATAACGTGGCGGTAGTACGCGGAGTTGGCCGACAAAAACGGAGCGAGCAAAAAAACAGAAGGAATCAGGCGGAGGAAGAAGTTTGTGCGCGGTAGCTCAGAGAGCCTGGTCTCGTGATCCATAGGCTTATTGCCCTCTCTCATCCAGCATTCAACAGAAGTCCGTTTTCGCCGTTGATCCGCTCCTCATTGCTTGAATCTCGCCAAGGCTTGCAGTGACTAAGCCCTTGTACTAAATTCGTTACAAATCACCCATTCTCGGCTACCGATGCCCGCTCAAATCCCGCGTCGATCTTCTGTCGTCCAGCCTGAATCGCTGCTTCGATGGCGGACTCCTGCGTTGGAAAGATGTTTGGCACATGGAACTGGCTTTCCTTCACGCCGGACGGATCGTACTCCTCGACGGAACACTCCGCAGAGAATCTGCCGTCCCCTAGCTCGCATGACCGAGCCTCGATAACGTAGCCTTTGTATCCCTGCCTGCTCTTCATAAAAAAACGTCTAATCGGAATGAACGCAGTCCGATTGAGATGCTTTCTACCGATGCAGCGTAACTCCGCGTCCCAACACGAGAATGAAAACGAGCGACAGGATTGCCGCCATGATGATCCAGACGTAGTTCCTGCCTATGCCGTCCGACCCTACCTCGGGAACGGTCGTTTTGGGAATGTAGTAGCGCAACCACAGCAGCCCGCAGTCTGCGCCTGCTGCTCCGGGCAGAGCGGATTGCCAAACCAATTGAATCCCAATCGGATTCAACAGTCCTCCAGCACACAACAGGAATACTGCCGAGAAGTAGGGGATGAACGTAAGTTTTCGCAGCCGTCGCGGCTCCGTTCGCGGAACGCCCACGTACCTCACGAGCCCAGTCCCCACAACCAATATGGCGACGTAGTAGGACGCCACTCCGATGACGACGAGTAGCGTTCGCCACAGCCAGTGCGCGTGCAAGTCGGCAATCACGACTGCCCAGTCGCCGAAATTGGTGATGCCCGAAAAAAAGAAATATCCAGTTCCCGCGAGAAGGTTGAAGGCAACACTCGTCAGCAGGAAAAAGCGAAGGTGGACCGAGGACCGTTTCGCGCTGCGCAATATGATCCAAAAAACAATTCCCGCCGCCAGATTCGCCAGCGTTCCGCCCGCAGCGACAAGTCTCGAATCAAACGCGCTGGACCATGCGACCGTCGTCAGCACACCGGATTGCGCTCCGGTCATCAGAGCTACCGCGCCGTGTCCCAGTCCTTCGTGCAAGACGTTGGCCAGCATGGCCGACAGCAGGCTGATCGCGCAGACCGTCAGGGCGTCGTCATTCGTCGGCGAAACTGTGCCCGGCGTTGCAGCCATTTTCGCTCCTTCGATCTCCGTGGGTTAGGCGCTATTCTATTCGGAAACTCGCGGTCCCAGCCAAGAACGATTGCTACGCCGAATGTTCTCGACTGTTTACGGAAACAGCGTTTCTCGAATGCACGCTGGTCCTGCGCCGTCTCGACTAGGAAAATGGAATCATTTTGGGGTTGGACGATTCTGGTCAAAGAAGTCGGAGAACAGTCAGTTCACCGTCGCCCCGCCGCAGCACCGCTTGTACTTCTTCCCGGAGCGGCAGGGGCACGGCTCGTTCCGCCCGACCTTGGGAGCATCGCGCCAAGTTGAAAATCACTTAGCCCAAGCCAAGCCATCTGCCCCGCGCCCGGCTTCGACCAGCTTAACGCTCCAATCGTTGATCTGGATCGCGGCAATCTGGTGGCTATCGGAGCACGAGACGTAAGCGACTCTACCGTTCGGTCGTATCAGCACCTCTTGAGGAGAAGATGGCACCTTAATCGTCCTCATCACCCGCATGGTCGCGATATCAACAACCGCAACTTCATTGGCGCTAGGGATCGCAACCAACAGCCATTTCCCGTCCGCCGTGGGTGCGGTGCCGTATCCCGTACCGGGCAGTTCAATCCAGCGATCAACTTTGTTCGTCCCGGTATCGATTACCGCCAGCCGAGCCTTCTCCGTGTCGGAGGTAAACGTCCAGTGCCCGTCAGGAGAGACCGAGATGCGCTGCACGTGTCCCGCGACGGGAATTACCGTGAGGGTTTTTCGCTCCGCGAGGTCGAGCACCGATACCGTCCCCGGCCCCACGTTCGCGGTGTAACCCTTGCGCCCGTCTGGGCTGATCGCCAGCATGTGGGATTCGGCCTGTGCGGTCGGAACGCTCCCGACAATCTTTAGAGTTTGGGGGTCGATGATGGTTACGGATTTGTCTAGCTCAGTGGTTACATAGAGCAGGCCGTCTTTGGGCCCGAAGACAGCACAGTGGGGTCTTACGCCATGCCCAAAATCAATTGTGTGAAT
>PLEA01000429.1 GCA_003136335.1 Acidobacteriaceae bacterium
GGAACATAGGGCAGAAGATCAGAGTTGTAGCGCAATCCCGGCCCCGGAATCGCCGCAAACTGTTTCTGCAGGACCGCGAAGTCGCCCAGCAGAGCAAGGTATTTTGCAGAGTTCTTGCTCCATGCGATCTCGTTTTTGATTGGGACTTTTAACACACTGGCGCTGGAAGTTGCTTCGTCCCCGGCGCGCAGCTCCGTGGTGTTGTCTCCGAAATTAACCCGGACCACGCCTTCGATCACCGCCACGCGCGAGCCCTTGGTTCCATGATTCACCGAAAAGATCGTGCCTTTTACCGAAACCAGACCATCGTCTGTCGCGACATACAGGCGACCTGACCGCTGCTTGGCGGCCTGAACGATGACCTGCCCGCCATCCAGATGAATGGTCGTGCCCTTCCATGCCCGTGATACCGAAAGATCAGAGCGTTCCCCCATCTCGACCAGGGAACCGTCGAGCAGTCGCACCACCGCCCTCGATCCCTTCGCGGTGCGAATCTCATCTCCGTTCCTGATCTCATAGCCCACCGGAATCACGCGCATTTCCGCGCCAGACCCGCTGTAGAGCGAGCCGTCCACCGTCTGAACGGCAGCGCGAATGGAATGCTGGCCGGGAAGCATTCCGCTGTTGAACGCAAGTCCCGCAACTGCCACGGCGATGACGGCAGCCGCGCCCATCGCCCATCGCCATGCCCGCGCACTGGGGCGCCCGGTTTCAACCCGCCACACCGTCTGCAGTTCGCCTTCCCGAGCGCGCTCTACAGCATGCCGGCATGCGACGCACGCGTGCACGTGATCGTCAAACAGCAAGGCTCGCGCCGGCGCAAGTTCCTTTCCCAGATATCCCGGAATCAGCGCCTGAAAATCTTCACAGCTCCGCAGAGTGTGGGTGCTGAGGTCAGCCGTAGGACCGGTGGCGGTAATCGATTTCCACACCCGTTCGCCGGCCTGGACGACAATCTGGTCATCCACCGGTTCATTTTGAATTTCCGACAGCAAACGGTCGAATTTCTCATTCTTCATGGCCTGTCTCCTTGGTCCCTGTCAATAGATACGCGCCAAGCTCCTTGCGGAGCTGTTGCCGAGTGCGATGGACAATGACCGCCACCAGCACCTGTGAAATACCAAGCATCCGTGCAATCTGCGGATTGCTAAAGCCCTCAAGGAAGCGTAGTGCAAAAATTTCCGCCGGACGCGGCTTAAGTTGAGCCAGCGCCCGCCCCAGCGCCTGCCGCAGTTCGCGAGGGTCCTCGTGGGCGGGTTCAGCAGGCAGATCTGGGAGTTCCACCGTGCGATCGGATTGCCGCGACCGCAGCACATCCAAAGCCGCGTTGATCGCTGCCCGGCGGAGATAACTCTCTTCATTCTCCAGCACGTTGCCCTGCGCCTCCCGGCGGAACAGGCGCAGGAACACTACCTGCGACACGTCCTCGGCGTCCGCGGCGTTGCTTGTGATCCGGTACGCCGTGCGAAAAACCAGGCCGTGATACGCCCGAAAAACCCGATCGAATTCGTCCGGGATTGCGATCGCCCGTTCCTCTGCCAGTGCGCTTTGCAGGGTACGCCTCCAATTGCTCTGTTGCACAACTAAAGACGGTACGGGAGTTGAATTATTACAGTTCCCGTGTTTTATTTTTTGTGTGCGAAAGAGTGGAGTCTTCCCTGCAGCGCAGGCTACAACCTGTATCATATTTCGATCGGATGGTTTAGCCGAGAACGATGGCGAAACTGAACATTAAGGCAAAACGCGATGGTATGTGGGAGCTGGTAAGTCTGGGCGAGGTTATGTTGCGCCTGGATCCCGGCGATGCGCGTATTTCCACCGCCCGCCATTTCAAGGCGTGGGAAGGCGGCGGGGAATACAACGTGGCTCGCGGACTCAAACGCTGCTTCGGAATGGATACTGCGATCGTTACCGCGCTCGCCGATAATCCTATCGGACGCCTGGTCGAAGACCTTATGCTGCAAGGCGGCGTTAGTCAGAATTACGTTCGCTGGGTGCCGTTTGACGGAGTGGGCCATACCGTGCGCAACGGATTGAATTTTACCGAGCGAGGTTTCGGCATACGCCCGGCGCTTGGGTGCTCGGACCGCGGGCACACTGCCATTTCACAATTGAAACCAGGTGAGATCGACTGGGATCAGATCTTTTCGAAGGACGGTGCCCGCTGGTTTCACACCGGTGGAATTTTCTGTGCGCTCTCCGAGACCACGCCGCTCGTCGCTCAGGAAGCCATGGAAGCAGCCAAGCGAGCGGGATCTGTGATTTCCTACGACTTGAACTATCGTCCCTCGCTCTGGAAGTCGATTGGCGGAAAATCGAAAGCCCAGGAGGTGAACCGCCGGCTGGCTCCCCTGGTCGACGTGATGCTTGGTAACGAGGAGGACTTCACCGCCGCTCTAGGCTTTCCGGTCGTTGGCCTGGATGAACACCATTCCAAGCTCGAGACGTTAGGATTTAAGAAAATGATCGAGACAGTCGTGAAAGAATATACCACGCTGGCAGTGATTGCCACGACTCTTAGACATGCAAAGACGGCCACGCAGAATGATTGGGGAGCCCTGTGCTACTGCGACGGCAGCTTTCACGAGGCGCCGGTGCGCGAGAATCTGGAAGTGTACGACCGCGTCGGCGGAGGCGATTCCTTCGCTTCAGGACTGATCTATGGATTTCTGTCAGGGAAAGACCCGCAGTGGTCGGTAGAATGTGGCGCTGCGCATGGCGCTCTGGCAATGACCACGCCCGGCGACACAACCATGGCGACGCTCGCGGAAGTCCAGCACGCAATGAAATCGCGAACCGCTCGTATCGAACGATAAGGTATCGCAACCAGCCAGCAAATAATATGACCATTGACGACGTAATTCGCAAGATCGGAGAAATTGGAATCGTCCCCGTAGTCCGCGCGGCGACGGTGGAGGAGGCAACCCGCGCGGTGGAAGCGATCTGCGCTGGCGGCATTCCCGTGGTCGAAATAACCATGACCGTCCCCAATGCCGTATCGGTCATCCGAGAGGTCGCGCAGCAGTACCAGGGCAAAGTTCTTATCGGAGCGGGCACGGTTACCAATGCCGAGCAGGCCGAGTCGTGCATTCGCGCTGGCGCCGAGTTCCTGGTGAGTCCGGGCTTGGCGGCCCCTGTGCTCTCAGTCGCGCAGTCCTGCGCAAAGTTAGCAATCCCCGGAGCGCTGACTCCCACCGAACTGATGAATGCTCACGACCAT
>PLEA01000682.1 GCA_003136335.1 Acidobacteriaceae bacterium
AAGTACATCGAAGACCCGCTGTCGGAGGCGCTGATCCAGGGCACCATCACCACGCGCCCCGCCTTCATCGAGGTCTTCCTCGAAGACAACAAACTGTTCTATCGCCCGGTCGATGCCGAAAAGACCGAAGGCGTCTTGTTATACGAAAAATAGCTCGCGTAGGGACAGCCGCCTCGGCTGTCCCGCGAAGCGAAGCGAGCGCAATTCGGTAGGATTTAAGCCGCCAGCCAACCGCTGGCGGTTTTTGTTCTTACGCCCAGAAAAGTCGCCAATCCCTGACTTCCAGCCCTCATTAGGCAAAACCTTATTGACCCAGCCTACGGCCCTGTGATTAGATTCCAAAACACGTCGCGGGCTACACCCGCCAGCCCGCAAATCAGTAAGCGACCGAGGTGAAATTTATGAAGTATAGTTTGTTGCCTTCGGCCCTAGCTGTCACCGTGCTAGGTCTGTTGGTTTCCCCTTTGAACCTGAGCGCCAGCGCACGGGATGTCGTCCTGCCCGCCGGCACTCTCCTGCAATGTACCCTCAATGAACCCAATTTCTCCTCGTCCACAGTCGATGTCGGGGACCCAGTACTTTGTCACCTGCGGGGCGTGACCGAGTTCGGCCAGCAGGCGTTTCCGCGCGGGAGCTACTTAGTCGGACATCTGGATTCGGCGAAAGACCCTGGCCACTTCTGGGGCAAGGGCTATCTGAAGATCCAGTTCGATCGCATCGGTCTGCCTACCGGTGATCTGCCTCTCGAGGCCAAGGTCATCTCCACCCGAGGCTATAAAGTCGATAAACAGGGCAAAATCGACGGGAAAGGACATGCCAAGCGCGACGTCGTCGAATGGCTGCTCCCGCCCCTATGGCCCTGGAAGGTGATCATGTTGCCCGCGCGCGGTCCACGTCCCAAGCTGAAGGGCGAAACCGTGCTCAGCCTGCGTCTGATGGACGATGTTCAAATCCCCCAGCTGGCGAAGACGTTCGGCCCCGACTGGCATTTCTTTACCCGCTCACAGAATCAGTCCTACCAGCCCTCCGTCTACGACAACGGCAAGCCGCAGCTTATGCTACGGAATGTTTCGGTCGCGGATGGAACCAGCCGGCTTTCGAATGATGTCCCGCAGGCTTCTTATGCGAGCCTGGTTACGCGGACGATTGCGCCTGCGAACATTGCTCCCGGCATGCCCGTCTTCGTGCTGAATAACGGCAGCGTCCTATCCGTCAGCGGTTACGGCTATCAAGACAGCCGTATCAGCTATTCCCTGGTCGGCGGCGGCAGTGGCGTAATCAGCGCCGACGACGTCGACTGGACCACAACAACTCGCCTCAACGAACAGCGCGGTGTGCGCCTCACACTTCACAACAGTCATGCCGTCGCCGGAACGCCGGGTTTCTAAACGATGCTCACGTAAGGGACAGCCGCCTCGGCTGTCCTTCCGAGCAAAGCTCGGAAGTTTTAAGCCGCCAGCGCAAGCTGGCGGCTTTTGTTTGGCGGTTGGATTGGTTCTTTTCTCGGAGCGTACCTCAAAAAGAAGGGGAGAACCTCGCTACCCATGAGGATGTCGATAAGCTCGTGGAACAAATAAAGGCGATAAGTCAAGCCACGAAAATTATCGAGTCAAATATTTCAGACAAGTCATGGGACAGGCAAAGACACTGGGAACTGAAACGAGACGCCGTGTTCGCCGTTATGCAGGCTTTGGGTAAAGCGGATGAAACCCTGTACTTCGTCTCGGTCGCAATTGTGGAAGGGCGAAAAGCCGAGGTCCCTAACAAATTCCGTGAAGCCAAGCTGGAAGCCTGGGCGAAGTTGCTACGGAGCAATTGATGATTTCGACCAGAAACGTGCCCTCGCGTTGATCGTAAGCGGGAAACTAATGAATGATACGCTGATGAGTTTGAAACAAGAGCTTAGGAGTCTTGGTTTCAAGCTTTGGGAGGGCGAAGTAGATTCTTACGAAGACTACAAGCCTGACCTTGCTCCCATTTTCGCAACCGCATTTGCGTACGCTCGACACGAACTCGGAATCGTATGCCGCTGCCCAAGCAAGGAGGGCACGGCTTCGGCCCGCTTCTGAGAGTAATGGCCTGAATCGCCAACTACCCTTGCTGCCAAAAACTTTATGTGAGCAACATGGGGTAGAGTGATTCCGCATGAATTATTTCTTGATCGGCGTGATGTCGCTGCTTTTAGGGATAGCAACAGCGACAAATAGCTATCTCTCAAACCCGTCCACCAATATTGTGTTAATGGCCCCGCTTTTGTAGGTGTTTGAGAGACGGCCCAGCCCGTTTCACGATAGTCTAGGCGATTGCTGTTGCGAAATCGTCCATTTCACTAGCAATTCCACAGCGCTCGCCTGCGCTCTTCACATCTGCGATTGCGATTCCTTCCCCTTCTGCTAGAATTCCTCCCGTGAAAAGACGAACCCTGCTCCAAGCCCTTCCTGCGGCCACCTTCCTTTCGGCATCTCTTTGGGCCGCTTCTCAGCGTGACAATGCCAATCCTACCCAAGCCACGACATCGGTCTACGAACTCCGCGTCTATCACGCAGCCCCAGGAAAATTGGGAGAGCTGCTGGCCCGCTTCCGCGAACACACCATAAAAATCTTTGACCGGCATGGTATAAAAAGCGTCGCTTACTGGACGCCCGTCGACGAGCCAGAGCAGAGCAATACCCTCATCTACATCCTTTATCATCCCAGCCGCGAAGCGGCAGCCGCTAACTGGAAGTCCTTCCAGGACGACCCGGAGTGGAAGAGCGTTCGCGACAAATCCGAAGCCAACGGCAAACTCGTCGAGAAAGTTGACTCCACTTTTCTCGCCCTAACCGACTTCTCTCCGCGGTTGCGCTAGGAGATGTGGGGACAGCCGCCCCCGGCTGTCCGCCGAGCGCAGCTCGGCGACCTTTACTTTCTTCTCACGGAATCCGGCCAACGTAGGGCTCAGCAGGAATTAATTGCAGCGGCCGGCGACTGTCCTGAAACATCGGCGCCCCTTTGCGGCCCATCGTATTGCTGCTCATCTCTTCGGGCGTAACGATACCAATGCGCGTCATCGCCGACTTATCGCCAACCGTCGCATACAGCGTCACCATGCCATATTTCTTGCTGAAAATGTGAGGGACGCCATTGACCACAGAGAAGTCCACCTCGGATCCGAAATCAAGAATGCTCCACTGCGCCTGCGCGGTGACATCGTGGTTGCCATCGTCGACGAGTGAGAACCGCTGGGTTTCCCCCAAGCCCATCAGAGTCTGCACGTAAAAGGCAACTTTACAAGGAATCTGCGGGGTCGCCATCACTGTGTCCGCGCTGCATGGGGTTTCCGCCGCTTGCGACCGGGACGAAGGCGGCGCTTGAGCATTTGGGTTGTCGTTCCGTGGCGGAGCATCCGTAGTGTGAACGATCTCCAGAACCAGGCTCTTGGGAATCTGGTATTCCGATTCGCCCATCGTATATTCGAGTTTGTCGCCTGCTTCTTTCGTAGTGTCGGCGTGAATGGTTCGTCCATTCTTAAGATGAATGACTGCCGACGAAGACGCGCCGCCGGCATTCGCTGCGACTCGCGTACCGGCTGAATTCGCAGGCCGTTTGTTTGTGGCAGTCGCCGCGGTCGAACCGTTAGCGGGCCGATCGGTAGCAGGCGGATCGTTGAGCTTCCACTCGGATAGAAGGGTATCGGCGTCAAAAACGCATGGGTCGGAGCACGAGTATGTGTGGCGCTCGCCCCCGAATCGATTCTCGAGCACTACTGTGCCGGGATCGATGCGGCCAAGCCCAAAAGAGAATAGCTGGTCGGGTCCGCCTTTCGTTTGCCTGGAGATACCGGAAGGCAGGCGGCTGACAAATTTGCCGCTATTCGCATCGAGAGTTCCGCGCCACTCGATGGTGGTGAAGGCGGTTGGCGTTGCTCGATGGGTCTGATACAGAATTTGTAGCGTCGGCCATTCATTCTGCGACCAATCCTGGTTCGAGATGTCTTTCACTTCTGTCAGAGGTTCCGCTGGATCAAGCATAAGTCGCTTGTATCTCTGAACACGGCCTGCCATGTCGGCACGAAAGACGATCAATTCTGTCGGAAACTCCCGCCGGTCGGAGCGCCGGAAATTTTGCGCTTCATAAATGAATCGTTCTTTCGCGCCGTCTAGTTCAACCCATCCAACACCCTCCAGTCCGTCACCAGCGGCCTTGCCCCTCACATAGACCGGCAATGCCACCGTGCGCGGATTTTCGCCCGGCAGTCGCACCATGAGCGACGGATCCCAAGTCACTTCTGCGCCCGGATAGAGCGTAGTCAGCAGCGATTCCATCACGGAGGCTCTCGGTTCCCCGTACGCCTTCTTGACGTCGCCGGGCTTCATCTGCGCGAAGCTTGCTCCGACCACGGTCAGCGACACGGCAAACACAACGCCTGAGAACCGCGCCCGCGCCCGAGGACGCCTGCCGTCTTTTGCTTCTGGTTCCATGGGTGACCGAAGAGTCATGCTCGATTGTGACTCCAATCCCATAGCGGATAAACAGTACAGAGGTCATTGCCGGTGCGGGCTATCCGATCCTCGGGAAGTAGTTGCACTTTCCGCGACTTCTGACATCCGATCCTCATCCTAAAGACGTTCCCGTATCATCTAAACGAAAGACAATCCCATGCACAAAATCAATGTCGCCGAAAAGTTCTCCAAAATTTCCGAATACTACACGCCCCACATCGCCGGCGAACTCAACGGCCAAATGGTCAAGCTGGTCAAAGCCAACACGGAATTCGTCTGGCACCACCACGACCACGAAGACGAAATGTTCTTCGTAGTGCAAGGCCGCTTCCGCATGGAGTTCCGTGACGAAGCCCTCCCCGAACGCCACGAATGGATCGAGACTGGCGAGTTCATCATCGTCCCCCGCGGCGTCGAACATCGCCCGGTGGCTGAAGAGGAATGCTGGATAATGCTCTTCGAACCCGCTTCCACGCTGAACACCGGCAACGTCGTGAACGAGCGCACCCAACCCCACCTGGAGCGTGTCTAAGAGCAACCGCTGATCCCATCCGCACCTCTAAAATGAGCTCATGGAAATCACCGTCTATTCCGCCGCCTGGTGCCCCGACTGCCGCGAGGCCAAGCGCTTCCTCGCCAAGCACAACCTTCCCTTCAAAGAGATTGACGTCGAAACCACCCCCGGTGCCGTCGACGAAATCGTCAAGCGCACCGGCAAGCGCGCCATCCCCCAATTCGTGATCGACGGCGAATGGGTCCAACCTTACCGCCCCGGCCAAGGCTTCCTCTATGAAGCCATGTCAAAACGCCTGGGAATTAAGGCCCAGTAGCGTGGAAGCGCGCCGCCCTGGTTTTACCCTGTGACCCTCAGTGCCCTCTGTGGTTCAAGCTTTTGATCTCCCGACCACGAAGCCCGGTTAGATGCCTCCCGGACATCAACTTCAGTACCGTAGTAAACCCTGCCCGGAGAGGCGAATATGAATACTCCAAGTCCTCGGCCAAGTAAGCGTCAAAGCTTAAATGGCTGAAACACAAAGACTTGGAGCGCTACCGAGGACGCTTCTGCGACCCATGGCCGAATCCCAGATCAACCAGCACCCGGCTTCCGGCTCTGTCCAAGTTCCCGAAGCCCCGCTCTCGCCCGAATCCAGCATTGTGAGCGACAGCTGGCAGCAGACGGTTCAGGCCGTCTTGGGAGTCGTAATGCTCTTGGGAGCCTTCGCAATGGTCCACTATTACTCTCCCAAGGCCGCGCTGGCAGAACCGCCCAACGATCTCCAACAGCAGGTTCACCAACTCACGGCGCAGGTCGAGCAACTCAAGCAGGACCAGGCCATGCCCGCCACCGTGCTGAACCGCTATCGCAACTCCATCGGCTACATTTATGGCGTCTACCAGGTGGGCTTCGCGAACCAGCGTCCCGCGGTTCGCGCGCGCGTTTCGGGTACTGGATTCCTGGTTGGCAATGGCCTATTCGCCACCAACCGCCACGTCGCCGAGCCCTGGTTCGGGGACTCCGAAGCGCAGAAGCTCATCGATCAGGGAGCTACCGCGATGCTCGAAAACCTGGTGGCCTTTTTCCCCGGCTCGCCCACACCCGTGACCTTATCGTCCGCGTCGGTTTCCAAGACCTCCGATCTGGCCATCTTGCGCGTCCAATATTTGGACGCTGTCCGCGGTCTCCCCGTGCTTCCCCTCGCCAGCTCACCCGGTTCCCCCGGACAACTGGTCACCGTGATTGGCTATCCCATGGGAATTGCCGGTATGGTCGCCAAGTCGCCCACCGGAATTTACGAGCGCCTCGCCTACCGCCACAATGACATCAGCGCAGCCAGCGAGTTGGCGGCGTTATCCCTGATTCGCCCCTCCACCACGTGCGGCCATCTCGGCGACGTAGTCGGCGAAAAGCTCATCTACGACGCTCCCACCGCCCACGGCGGCAGCGGCGGTCCGGTCTTCAACACCAAAGGCGAAGTCATTGGCGTGAACACCGCCTACATGGACGGATTCTCCGGAGGCACCATCGGGGTTTCCGTCGACTCACTCCGTCCCCTGCTGCAAGAAGCCCAAAGCCCAGCGAGAGCTGAATCTTCGCAAAAGTAGCGCCGCCATCCCGGCGGCTGTCCTGATGGCGTCCCGCCATCAGCGCTAACCGAAGCCAATATTGTCCACTTTTCACGGCTTCCGAAAATCGGCGAACCCCGAAGATAAAGTCGAGGTAGAATGTCGTCCGCTTCCCTCTCAAAATAATCGCGACAATACCCGCAGGGATGGCGGACTAAGGAGGCGACGATGGGACTCCTCATCAGCAGACTTCTGCTCGGTTTTTCCCCGTTGCTGAGCGTTCACTACGCGACCGCCCACGCGCCCCAAAACGCGCCGACCGCGAAAATTGATACCGGCTTCCTGGAAGGCAAACATTCTCCCGACAATCCGAAAGTCGATCTTTTTCTCGGCATTCCCTATGCCGCGCCGCCCGTCGGAAACCTTCGCTGGCAACCGCCTCTCGCTGCCGCTTCTTGGCCTGCGACCCGCAAGGCGGACGAACTGAGCGCCGCCTGCCCGCAGTCGGATTTTATGTACCGAGCAATACAAAGAACCGTGACCGCTGTGGGCGGCGATCCGTCGCAGGTAAAACCTGTCGGCCAAACCAGCGAAGACTGCCTGTACCTGAACGTCATCACCGCAAATTTGACCGGAAAGACCTTGCAGCCGGTGATGCTATGGATTCACGGCGGCGGTGGAACCAACGGCCGCGGGGATGACCGCGCCGAGACCCTGGCTTCCCTGGGCGTAGTGGTCGTGACCATTAACTATCGCCTGGGGGTTCTGGCATGGCTTTCGCACCCGGCGCTGACGGCGGAATCTCCGCATCAGGCTTCCGGAAACTACGGTCTGCTCGACCAAATCGTCGCCTTGCAGTGGGTGCATCGCAACATCACGCAATTTGGTGGAGATCCGACCAACGTCACCCTCTTCGGTCAGTCCTCGGGCGGCGAATATGTCGGATGCCTCCTGTTGTCGTCGCTGGCTCGTGGGTTGTTCCGTCACGAGATTATGCAAAGCGGCGTTCCCTTCGATCTTCATCCCAGCGTGCACCATCCGGGCGGCGCAATCGCTTCAGCCGAAAAGTTGGGGGTTGACCTCGCGCACAAGCTCAATGCTGGCGACGGTCAGGATGCCATCAAGAAGCTGCGCTCGACTTCAACCGATGAACTGTTGAAAGCAACTTCCGATGGCGGATTTGACGCGGTCGTCGATGGCTGGGTTTTGCCCGATCAACCCCTGGCCATGTTCGCCGCTCACAAGCAAGCCGACGTTCCCGTCATCGTCGGCACCACCGCGCGCGAACTTAGCAACCTTCTCGGCCCCGATGAAATAACTCCGGGGAGATTTAGCGATTGGGTGAAAAATTCGTTCACACCCCTCGCCGGTGATGTTTTCCGCTTGTATCCGATTCCGACGGCGGCGGATGCCCGCGAAGCTTTGATCCGCGCGACCACCGTGCTCGAAGTGATCGCGCCTGCCCGCTGGGCCGCAGCCGCCATGCAAGGAATGAAGAGTAAGGCGTATCTCTACAACGTGACTTGGAGCATTCCTACCTCCGGCGGCCGACAGATGGGAGCATTTCATGGGATCGACGTATTTCTATTGTTTAACTCTCCCCAGTTGCCGCAAGATGAAGCCGGCGGCGCGCTGGCCGAGGCCACGCGCCTTTATTGGGTGCAGTTTGCCAGGACCGGAAATCCGAACGCTCCTGGACTCCCCAATTGGCCCGCCTACGACTCAACCGGCGCATATCTCGAGCTGGGATCACAGATCAAGCCCGCATCCGGATCGCACGAAGACGCCTTTCAGATCGTGAATCGACTGTATGCCACTCGCCTGGATGCGATAAAACGGATGCAATAAAACGGTAGCGGTAAGGATTTCCCCGCGCTAAAGCAGGAAAACCACACCGTACCCCTTGGTAACTGGAGCCGCGCGTCCGCTTCGGCGAAAATGATTGTTCCTATGAGCTCCGAGCCCTTAGCCCAGCTTCGCGCCAAAGCCGCGTTGCTCAACCAACAAGCCATGCAGTGGTTCAAACGCGTGCCGCTCAAAGCTCGCATTCTATTCGGATTGTTCCTGCTGGCTGCCCTCCTCATGGCGGTCCACACCGCGCTCACCGCCAAGGACGCCAGCCTGCACCTGAAGCTACAGCATGGCTTCCGCAGCGCGCAGCTCTCGATCTGGGTGGACGACGACCGCGCCTTCTCCGGTAAAATCACCGGCTCCACAAAAAAGAAATTCGGCCTGATTCCCACCGACGCGCAGCAGGGCAGCTTGTCGCAGATCATCCCCCTGCGTTCGGGCCAGCATAATATCCGCGTGCGCGTTCAACCCGATGACGCCGCTCTGCAGGAAGACAGCATTAGCGGAGACTTTGCCCGTAACTCCGAGCGCGAACTCTCCGTGACCGCACGAAAAAGTGGACTCGCTCTATCCTGGCAGGGAACCAGCAGCGCCCCCGCCGAAGCCGCCTCCAGCTTTGCCTGGTTATCGCGCTATGCCTCCTCGCTCCTTCAGACCATCACCGGTTCGATCATGTCGGCCCTCGCCGGATACGCCATCCGCGAACTGCCCGCGCGCCTCCGCTCCACCCCCGATTCGACTCCCAGAGCATAGGTTGGTCCCCAGCAGGCCCCTGGAGAAATAGAAACCGGAGCAAACCACGGCTTTCAGGTCAAAGCCCGTCCTCCCGCCCACTCGCTTGACCAACGATCCGGGCGCGGTGATGAGCATCAGCGCGTCGGGCGACAGCAAGCGCATCGTCTACGTGAAGGGACTTCCGCAACCCGATGTCTATGTCGGCAAGCTGCCAGGCTCGGGCTCCATGACTGAACCTCAACGGCTGACCCTTGACGATCATCAGGACATGCCTTTCGACTGGACCGCGGACAGTAAAGAAGTTCTCTACATGTCCGACCGGACCGGAACCTTCAACATCTACAAGCAGGGCGTGGACCAGACCGTGCCCGACGTACTGGTGGGCGGCAACAAGCCGCTCGCGCAGCCGCGCTTGAATCCCGACGGCACCCAACTCCTCTACGTCGTGTATCCCAACTGGGGATATACCGTTTCCGAGGTTCCTCTGATGCGGGTGCCGGTCGCCGGGGGTACGCCGCAAGAGGTTCTGAAAGCAAATTGGATCAGTAATCATCAATGTGCGCGCGCCCCCGCCTCGGTCTGCATCTACAGCGTCGTCGGAGACGGTCAGCTCACCCTCTTCACCTTCGATCCCTTCCAGGGAAAAGGCTCTCAGGTGTTTCAGATCAAAGATGAACTTCCCCAACTATATAACTGGAGCCTGTCACCGGACGGAACGACCCTGGCCATCGCGAAGGGAAAGTGGGGCGACGAAGAACCTCGAATTCATTTAGTACCTGGGAATGGCGGCCCGGACCGATGGCTGACAATCTCCGGATGGCCAGGCCTGGCATTGCTGGACTGGTCCGCCGACGGCAAAGCCTTGTGGGCGACATCCGTTGGCGAAGAGGAAAATGCGCTATTGCGTATCGATCTACAAGGTCACGCCGTTCCCGTCTGGCGTCCCAGGAAAATGAGCGTGGGCTGGGCCATTCCCTCGCGTGATGGGCGTTCTTTGGCGTTGCTGGTCAGCAGCGGCAGCGCCAATGTTTGGATGGCTGAGCGTCCTTAGAGCGTAGGGTCCAGCCAAAACCTATTCACGCCTCAGCTCTCGGAGTTCCGTCCTTGTTCCCGTAGCTTCTCCACTAAAATGCCCACCGCAGCGAGAACTGAATCAGCCGCGGGTTGCCGTTGGTTCCCACAATCTTCCCAAATGGGCTGTTCGTCGGGCTCGCCAAATATGCCTCGATGTCGGTCACCGATGGATCCCCAAAATTAGTGTGGTTCCACAAGTTGAAGAAGTCGGCGGCGAAGCGCACTTCCTGCCGCTCCCCGATCTTGAAATACTTCAGGAAAGACATATCCCAGTTTTGCTGGAATGGCCCGTGGTAAAGGTTGCGCCCCAGGTCTCCGAATCCCGTCGTGCAGAAATTAGGATCGGGGGAAGCGCACTGGGTGGGATAAAGCTGCGGCGCCGGCGTGAATGCTGCGTGATTCAAATATCCCTTCGCCACCCGTTGGTGAAGATCGCCGCTGGACAATCCGCTGGCAATGCTCGCCCCGGGAGCCAGGCTTGCGCCCAGCAGCGGCGTGCTCCCTTGGCCAAGGAACGCCGTACCCGCGCTGGAATCGTAAATCGAAAACGGCAGCCCCGTCTGGAAAATCGAAACTCCGCTGACCTGCCACCCGCCCAGCGCAGTTCGCCTCATTCCGCTGGCGTGCGCGAAAAACGGCAGATCGTACACATAGCTGACCGCCAGCCGGTGCGGACGGTTAAAGTCCGAGATTCCGCGCGAGGCGTTGATGTTGCTCTGATCGTTGTAGGCAGTGTTGAAAGCTGTGTTGCCGGTTGAGGTGGCATCAATGTTCTTCGAGAACGTGTACGCCGCCTGAAAATATCCCTGTCCCCATCGCCGCGATACAGTGGTCTGCAGTGCGTGATAAATCGAATACGCGTCGTTGGCGAAAATCTGGTAACCGCTGTAGCCATTCAATCCCGGCGTCGGCGTGCGTGCGATCGCGTTCGCGAATGTGTTGGTCGTGATCGAATAGCTGTTGCCGCTGCTATCGGTCACGGTAAATGGATTCGACGGGCTGGCATTTACCGACTGAATCGCATCCCGGGTCTCGCGCAAATGCAGTCCTCGCGCTCCCACATATCCGATTTCCCACACCCAGTGCCTGCCCAGTTCGCGCTGCAGCGTCAGGTTCCACTGCTGCGTGTTCGGAACCACGAAATGCCGCGGCACTTCCAGCACAAACAGATTCTGAGTAGTGTTCACGCCCGGCCCGGTGCATCCGCCATACGTAGCCGCCCCATTCGTGTCTGGGAAACTCGTCAGTTGCGCCAGGCACGGTAGCCACGCGCCTGAAAGCGCTCCTGCCGCCGGCACGGCGTTAGGATTGGTCGCCGGGGTGCCGGTGAAGAAATCCGACATCGCGAAACCCGGCGTCTGTCCAAAAAACACAATCGGAATAAATGGAGCCTGAAAGCTCAACTGGTCCACGGCGCCGACGTCCTCGCGCACGTAGTAAATACCGTAGCCGCCGCGCACAGTCGTGGTGTGGCGTCCCAGAATGTCCCACGCAAACCCCACCCGCGGACCCCACCCGGTCGAAACGCTGTTTTTGAACGTCGATCCCGCCGCGTCCCCGGTCAACCCCGGAACCCCAAGTTTGTCGACGCATTTCGGGTAAATGAAAGGATACGTCCCCGACTTGGTGAGGTCGGACTCCATGTTGCCAATGTGGCAATCCCCGTCGGTCCACGCGCCCAGAAACTCGGTGCGCAGTCCCAGGTTCAAGGTCAGATTGGAAGTCGCCTTCCAGTCGTCCTGCGCGAACACCGCAGAATTGCTCTGCCGGTACTCGTGGTTGTAAACGCCNNAAATCGCTCAAGGTCGTACCCGGCGCCGGGCTCGTATTCGTGAAAAAAAGCTGCCCGTTGAAAACCTGGGGAAACTGTTTATTGAGATTCGCCTTGATGTACTGCCCGCCGAACGTGAACGTATGCGCTCCCCGCACCCAGCTCAGGTTCTCCACAAAGTTGTAATTGTTCTGCGTCTGGTATTGGTTCGCCTGCGGAGTCGGACCGAACTGAAATCCCGAGGTCGAGAACGTGAATTTGTAAATGCTATTGGTAAGATTATCCGTCGGCCGGTCGATCCCTGCGTCGGCAACCGTGACCGGGTTGACGTTAGTCGCGCTGTTGTTAATGTGCACCAGTCCAAAGCGAAAATCATTGACCAGTTTCGGAGAAAATACATGCGTCTCCGACAGGATAAACAGCCGGTCATGAATCGGAAGCAGATAAGGGAAGTTCAAATCGGTCCCGCTGGCCGCCGCTCCCAGCGACGCCTGCAGCCCTCCGGCACCGAACGGAATGTCCTGCTCTGAGTTGGAATAGAAGAAGCGCGCTGCCACAGCGTCTCTGGAGTCGCGGAACTCGCGGTCCCAGTTCGCGGTGAACTGGTCGTCGGTAAATTTGCCCGGCTTGCTCACCGTAAATTGCACAGGCAAGCCCGCGGCGGTGCCGGCGGGAACATTGCTGGGCAGCGGAAACAAGTAACCATTGGCGGGCGCGCCAAACTGATTGCTCTGAAACGCCAGCAGCGAAGCGGCCACCGGATCCGCGTTCGCCACTCCAAAGTCCGCCGCCAGCTTCGCCTCCGCGGCCGGCGTCGTCCCTCGGTCGGCGGCGGGAACGTAGGGAATAAACGTACTGATCAGCGTCCCCGGGGAATCCCCACTGCGCTGCCGCGTGCCCTGGTAGTTCACAAAAAAGAATCCCAGCTTCCCCCCGCTGCCCACCGGCCCGCCCAGACTCCCGCCAAAAATATTCTGTTGAATCACCGGTCGCGGCGCCCCGCTCCCTTTCAGGAAGTACTCATTCGCGTCCAGCACCGTGTTGCGGAAGAATTCGTAAGCATCGCCGTGAAGAGTGTTCGTCCCCGATTTCAGAATCGCGTTGATGTTCCCCCCGCCGTTCCGCCCCTGGCTGGCGTCATACAGCGATGTCTGCACCTTGAATTCCTGCACCACGTCCGGATTGGGCAGCGGCGTGTTGGTCAGTTCCGCAACGTTGTAGTCAGTAGCACTAATGCCCTCGATCAGGTAGTTGTTATTGTCCTCCCGCTGCCCGTTCACTTCGATGCGCACCTGTCCGCGTCCCAGTTGGGCCGCCGCGTTCAGTTCGCTCTGCGCCCCCGTCGACAACGTCAGCAACTGCTGAAAGTTTTGCGTCGCCAGCGGTAGCGCGCGGATGGTGTCGCTCTCAATCGCCTGCCCCGTAGTCGCGTCCGTAGTATCCACAGCCTGCACTTCCGCCTGCACTTCAATCTTTTGCTGCACCGCCTGGGTCGTCAGCTTGGCGATCATGCGCGTCGTCTCCGTTACGCGCACCCCGATATTGGCGAACTTTCCTTCCGAAAATCCTCCCGCCTGCACGCTGACGCTATAAGTCCCAACCGGCAGCAGCGGCGCCGTAAACGCACCATCGGCGCCAGTCTTCACCGAGCGCTCCAGCACGTTCGTGTCCTGGTTCGTGATCCGCACCTCGGCATTCGCAATGAAGGCCCCACTCGGATCCTGCACCGTCCCCGTGATCGCCCCGGTAGCTCCGCCCTGCGCGAAGACCTGCGTGCTGAGCGCCAACGCGATAAGACTGAGAACAACGAACCTGATTGAATGACTCCGCATGCTCTTTCTCCCTATCCCTGAAACTGCAAACTTGAATTGTATTTAGCGAAGAATCAAGAAACTCACGACACAGACATCGCCATTGGAATACAGCTCTGCCTGAAAACATCAGCGTGGGAATTTTGAAAGCTTATCCAATGAGAGCAGCCGTTTTCAAGGGGGAATCTCGCACCAAAGTAACCTCGCAGCTTCCTACAAACCGGGCGTCATCTAGCTCTCGCCAAACTCCCGGTAGCGCTCCAGAACGTCGCGCTGCGAAATCACGCCTTCCAGTTGCCGGAAGTCCGCCCGGCTGACCACCGGCACGAGCGCCCAGCGATCCACGTACCGCAACGCAGTCTCCAGCGGCAGATCGGGATGCAAAGACGGAATGTGCCGGATCGGCAACACCGAACCCAAGCTAGCCCCGCCTTTCCCCTCATCCACCAGCGAACGAAGTTGCAACTTGGTCACGCTGTTCCATCCGCTGGGGCTCAACCGAACCAGCAACTCCTCGGCAGCGGATGGCTCCGCCGCCAGAAGCGCCTTATCCACCGTCTCTTGCGCATCCAAAACCGCCCCTTCAACCGGTCGCATCGCATCTTCCACGCGCAGAATGCCCTCTTCCCGCTGTTCTTCCATCGACGGCAATTCCAGCCCGTCCTGCCGCGTCAGAGTATCAAAGATCGCAATGGGTTGAAGTCCTCGAGAAATCACATACGCGATCGTATTGGCCACAATCACCGGCAGAATAATCGAATAGTTCCCGCTCACCTCCAGCACCATGAACACCGACGTCATGGGCGCCCGCAGAAATCCGGCAAACAATACTCCCATCCCCACCAGTGCATACGTCCCCGGCGACCCGCTCAGATGCGGCAGAACCACGTGCTCCGCTCCGCCCACCGCCGCGCCGAGCATCGCCCCAATAAATAATGTCGGCGCGAACATGCCTCCAGGCGTTCCGCTCACGAAAGAAAGCAACGTGGCAACAATCTTCAGCACCGCCAGCATAGCCAGAAATTGCCACGTAAACCGCCCGTGCATAGCCTCATCCATCGCCTCGTACCCGGCTCCCATCACCTGTGGCGCACCTAGAACCGCCATGACCCCAATCAGCAATCCCGCGACTGGCGGTTGCAGATATTGGGTCCATCGAGGCAGCGCCTTGAACCGGGGCCGCAATGTGGCAATGCCCGCCGAAAACAAAACCGATGCCAGCCCGCCCACCACTCCCAGAATGGCATATGCGATCAGCTCCGATGGCCGTTCCAGTTGCACCGCCGGAATTCTGAAAAGAGATTCCGAACCCAGAAACCACCGCATCACCACCACGCTCGACACTGCCGACAGCACCACCGACCCAAGAATGCCCGCAGTCCATCGCCCAATGACTTCCTCGATCACAAAAAGCACCGCGGAAATCGGTGCGTTAAAAGCCGCTGCCAGTCCCGCCGCCGCGCCCACCGGCGCGATCAGCCGCATCCGATCCCGCGACAACCGCATCTGCCGCCCCAGAACCGAGGCCAGGCACGCCCCAATTTGTAGTGAAGGGTCTTCGGGTCCCAGCGAATGTCCGGACCCAATCGCCAGCGCCGCCGTGATGAACTTGCCGATCGCAGTTCGAATCGGAATGTAGCCGTTGTAGATATACAGCGCCGCCTTGGTCTGATTCACCCCACTTCCGCGAGCCCGTGGGAAAACATGTATCACCAGCACGGCAATCACTAATCCCGCCAACGTGGGCGCCAACAGAAGACGCGTCGGCGACAGCACCGCTCCCGATCCCAACAAATAAAGTCGGCACCACCCAATCGCAAACCGGAAGCACACGACCGCCAGCCCGGAAAAAATTCCGATGAACACAGAAAGGATCAGAAAGAAACGTTCTTCTCGAAACACCGACTTCAAAAGAGCCTTAGGGGTGTGACCGTTAATCGGTCTTGCTGCCACGGGTTGGCCGTTGTCCATTACGACCCCGGCTGGCGAGTTCAACTCCAAACCCACTCTAGTTCCCCTCGTGCAATTTTGCGATTAGGAGCAATGCCAGATCCGTACCGCTGGGAGTTCCGCAAGTCGCGCTGGTTTGACGCTCGATCTCGAACACCAGGTCCATGGCGCCTTCCACCAAGTCTGGATTTCGTCGCAGTTCCTGCTCGGAGATATGCGGCTTCATCTTCGCCCAGCTATCCGCCGAACTCGGTTGCGACGCGATTGACGCAGCAGGAGCCTTCGGCGTGGCGCAGGAACTCAGACGCTTTCCGGCTGTCGCAAAAGCCTCGACCACGATCCGGTCGCGCTCATCCACGGAGATCTGCCGGCGAAACGGGTCCATTCGCAGCACCAGTTCCGTGGTCTTGAGCCGGTCTGCACTCTGCGTGTCGCTGGGATTGCCGGCCACTGCCGCTTGCAGATAGCGCTCCGCCAGAGGATAACGGCCGAGTTGGAACGCGGCCAGCCCTGCCCCTGCCATCGCTGCTTCGTTGTGTCGATCTGACTTTAAGCTGAGGCGGTATGAGGCCAGTGCATGTTCGTAGTCCTGGGCGCGAAGAAAAAGATCGCCCACGTGTTGTTGCTGGGATGGGTCGTCCCCCAGATTTTCCTCCAGCGCAATCAACTCCGATTGCGCCTGCGCCTTCGCGTGAATGCTCAACAGATATTCGATCAACTCCAGCCGCGTATCCCGCCGTCTTCCTTCCTGATCGCTCGGCCAAGTCGCATAAATCGCATTGTGGTAGTAACGCTGCGCCTGTTCCGTCTGCCCTCTTTGCGCGGCGATCCGGGCAAGTTCCAGATTTACCACACCATTTTCTGGCTGCCGATCCCACAGGTTTACCAGATAGGAATACGCCTCACCAGTCCGCTTCAGCCCAATCAAAGCCTCCGCCAGGTTCAGTTGATAATCGTAGTTGTCGCGCGAGTAGAGCAGCGCCGCGCGAAATTCGGTAACCGCACTGTCAAAGTGCCGCGCACTCAAGTCCGCAACCCCGCGGCTGAACCACCGGTTCCCCAGAGAGTCCCGTTGCGAATGATATGCGCGCGACAGCCCAGCCACCGCCAGAAAAAATATCACTCCCAACATCGCCAACAAAGCCAGCATCACCGGCTGTTGTTGGATATATAGCCGGAGATCCATCCGCTTTGCTGCAGCCGTCTTGTCCTCTTGCAATTCGACCATTTATTGATAATATGCGGAAACTCAGAGCGGAATTGCAATCCCCGGGATTGAGTAGAANNTGGTGAAGCATTTGGCGAGATCACACTTACGGACTTATCTCCGGATCTTACTTCGAGACGGTAACCATCCCCGCTCGCGCACATGTTCGTCGTGAAACCGCAGCAGCCGCGCAGCCAGAATCGCAGCCCGTCCCAGGTACCCCACCACTTTGCGCTCGTCGCTGCGATCGACCACCGGCAACCGCCCCACATCGTAGCGCAACAGTTTTGCCGCCGCCTCCGATACCAGTTCATCCGGGTACGTCACCACCGGTTTCGTGCTGCCGGCCTCCTGCACCGTCGCCGCACCGGAAGCGTCTTTCTCCAGCGCCCGCAAAATATCGCCCCGCGTAATGATTCCCGCCAGTTTGCCCGCTGAATCCAGAATCAACAGCGCCTCGTGCCGCGCCACCGCCGGATCATGGCGCGCAATCCGCTCCGCCAGTTCGCCCACCGCACACTGCCGCAACGCGTCGTCCGGCTCGAGTTGCGCCACTCGCTCCAGGCAGTCGAGCGCCGGCTCTTCCTTCCCGCGCGCCAGAAACAGTTCGGAGGCCAGCAGCAATTGCTCGATGGCCTCTTCGGCGCGATTTTGTTTCTGCAGCAGCAGCGCGTAACGGCTCATGCGTTCCGGAGGCTGTTGCGACCCTTTCAAAGCGCGCGTGTAGAGCGCCAGCGCTCGCGGTTCTTCCCGCATCTCAAAGAGCCGGTCGAACACCGGCCCGTAAAAGGCCCCCGCGCGATCGGGCTGGCCCAGCCGCGTATAAATGTCGCCGAGTGCCTGCAGCGATTCCACATGTCCCGGAATTTCGTTCAGCACCGACTGGTAGGCGTCGATGGCGTCCTCAATCTTGTTCTTTTCGAGGTACCGCTTGGCGCGGTCGAGCTGTCTGATGGTGTCAAAGGCCATGCGCAGCGTAGCGGCTTTCGTTTTGAAATGGCGTGCAACTCATTCGGAATCTTTCGCGCGAACGCGCAACGTGCTCCGCCGCAACCTCACGCGACGCGCCCGTGCCGCCATTCAGGCCGCGGCCAAAACACTATATACCCGTGCATCCCCGCGGCAAAACCGCCGTCCTGCCGTGGTCCTGCCGCCGTCTCCATAACGCCATCCGCGCTCCCGTTCCGCCGCGCTTCACCGCACCTTGGCTGCCGCTTTAATTTATCCAGCCTGCTCATCGCAGCGGTCATTCGGACTCTGGCCGCACGCCTGCACTTGTGGCACACTGGCATCTTCTCCAGCGTGCGCCAATTTCGCGCCGCGCGGCCACCCCGCGTAGGAATCGTCAGACTTAATGGATCCGCGTTTCGTTCGCAACTTTTGCATCATCGCGCACATCGACCACGGAAAATCCACCCTGGCCGATCGCCTGCTCGAGCTTACCGGCGCGCTCACCCAGCGCGAAATGACCGCCCAGGTGCTCGATTCGATGGACCT